>ONPY01000159.1 GCA_900319835.1 uncultured Eubacteriales bacterium
TTGCAGAAGCGGCGGAGCTGCTCCCGCCCTTGCCAGCGGGCAACATTCCCTGGGAGGCCCTGCGCGAGGCCTATAAGGGAGCATATCGGGCACCCTCTGACCTGTTTTTCGAGCGCGTCGGTTTTCCGGAGAATCTGCCGGACAGACTGCCGCCGAAGGAGCGTTTCGGACAGCTGAGCATTCCCTTTGCGCTGGACAAGGCAAGCGGAGAGCTTTTCGACCTGACCTTCAGCCGCCATACGGCCTTCGCGTATCTGGCCGCCCCCACGCAAAGCGGCAAGACCACCGCGCTGCATATGATGATCTCCTGGCTTGTGACCCACCGCCACCCCGACGATGTGGAGCTGTGGCTGCTGGATCTCAAGGGCAGTGACTTTCGGCTCTATGAACGCGGCTGTCCGCCCCACATCCGCTATATTCTGTCCGGCGGGGATGACAACAGCTCCCAGCGCTTTGTGGGCGGCATTATGAAAAAGATCCGGGAAGAACTGGAATGCCGGGTCAAGCTTTGCAACGCTCACAACGTCAAAAGTGTGGACAGTCTGCCGGAGGATGTCTACTGCCCGCTGCTGCTGATCGTCCTGGATGAATACGGTGTCATCCAGAAACACCTCAGCTACGGTCTCGGCGGGGACGACACGTTGGATCTGCTGCTCAAGCAGGGCGCCGCCTTCGGTATCCGCTGCATCTTTTCCAACCAGGTCTATGAGGCCAGGGGCCTGCGCACGGACAACATCAGCATCCGTATCGGCATGGGCAAGAACCACCCCGCCAACGACACCGGGCTTTATCTCGACGCCAAACGGGCCCGCGAGGTTATCACCGACGCCGGGATCGTGCTCCGGCAGTTCCACAGCGTCTGCCAGACGGCAGCCAATGAGGGCACCGAGGCCCACTATCTTCAGCATCTGCGCTTTGACGGGGACCGGGACGTGCCGGTCATTCTCGCCAAGGAGAAGGCACTTCTGACCGGATGGGAATGTGTGCACATGCCCGCGCGCGACAGCCGCGGCTGCAGAAAAGTCCCGGCAGTCAGCCAGGCTTTCATTGATAAATTTCAGGTGTTCCGAAACCGGGACCTGGACTGCGGCTTTGACGCAAACCTGCCCATCATCGAAAGCGCAGCCGCCTCCATGCGCAGACGCTTTCCGGATGAGCTGTGCCTGTACGCGGGCGTTCCCTGCGGGTTTGACCGTTCAAGGAGCATCCACCTTGTTCGGACAGACAGGCAAAATATCCTTTTCCTCTGCAATGCTGCAGCCGTGCACACACCGAGTCTGACGGCAGACACACTTCTCTCCCTCTGCAAAACCGCAGCTCTCGGCCGGGCGCAGGCGGAGATCTGGCTGCCGGAGAGCGGGCAGGACACTCCCCTCCTTTCCCGCCCGGAAGCGGCGGGAATCCCGCTTTACCGGGGAGAGTCGATCCTCGATCGGATGGACGCACTCTCCAGGGAAATCACGCCCGGATGCAGGCGCCTTGTGGTGCTGCCGGATCTGGCGGAGCTTTTGCCGGAGCTTGACGCTTTCCTCAGCCGAGGTACAGAGTTTGCAGAAATGCCGAAGCCAAGCATTCCGACACCCGGGTCCGGCGGCGATCCCTTCAAGGCGCTTATGGACTTCTGCAGTGCGGTGAATACCGCGTCGACCGCTCCCGTCCCGCCTGCAAAAGCGCCCAAACCTGCCCGGCAGAAGAAAGCGGCGCAGCTTCTGTGTGAGCTCCTGCGCGACGGTCCTGCCAAGGGACTGCACTTTGTCATTCATATCCGGCATTTTTCCGATCTTCGCGCAGCGCGGGACAACAGCGGCATCGGTTTGGACACACGCCTTTCCGCATTTCTGAACCTCAGCAGCTTTGAGCATTTCATCAGCGCCACGCTCAGCACTGGCGACCAGAGTTCGGCCGATCTCATGATGCGCAGCGGGAAGGCCAGGAGCCGCCTTGAACCCGGCCTGGTGTTTTACGGGCAGGAGACCGGCGGCATCGAGACCGTCTATATGCCATACCGGCATCTAAAACTATCCGACGATTACTTCGATCCTATGGCTGATCTCTGACG
>ONPY01000135.1 GCA_900319835.1 uncultured Eubacteriales bacterium
CATCTTGTCCCCGGAAGGGTACGACCTTCCGCACCGTGGGGCAGGCGTTGGTGAGGGTGCCGGTCTTGTCAAAGATCACGGTGTCCGCGCGGCTCAAAAGCTCCATGTACTTGCCGCCCTTGACGGTGATCTTGTGGCGGCCCGCCTCCCGCATGGCGGAGAGGACGCTCAGGGGCATGGAGAGCTTCAGGGCGCAGGAGAAGTCCACCATCAGCACCGAGACGGCCCGTGCGGTGTTGCCGGTCAGCAGCCAGGTCAGGGCGCTTCCGCCCAGGCACCAGGGCACCAGCCTGTCCGCCAGGCGGTAGGCCCGGTCCTCGGTGCCGGATTTCAGTCGCTCGGACTCCTCGATCATGCGCACGATGCGGTCATAGCGGTTCTCGCCCGCGGAGTGGGTCACCCGCAGGACGCAGCTGCCCTCCTCCACCACGCTGCCCGCGTAGACGGCATCGCCGGGCCGCTTGGCCACGGGGACGGATTCCCCGGTGAGCGACGCCTGATTGAGCATCACGTCCCCTTGCTCCAGGATGCCGTCCAGGGGCAGGACATGGCCGGTGTGGACGATGATTCGATCCCCGGTCTGAATCTGCGACAGCGGAACGATCACCTGTGTGCCGTCCTCCGTCAAAAGCCAGACCTTGTCCACCTGCAGGGACATGCTCTTTGCCAGATCGTCCACGGACTTCTTGTGCGTCCAGTCGTCCAGCGTCTCCCCCAGGGAGAGCAGGAAGCGTACCGACCCCGCGGTGGAATAGTCCCCGGTCAGAAGCGAGGCGCCGATGGCCACGCCGTCGAGCACCTCCACGGTCAGTTTGCCCCGCAACAGAGTCTTGGCGGCCAGCCAGATGCGGGGCACGGCGCTGACGGTGTTGATGATCTGCCGCAGCGGCGTGGGCAGAAAGAGTTTTTTCCCATAGTGCCGCAGCACCTGAAAAACCAGCTTCTCCTTGTACTCCCGGTTGATCTGGCGGCTGTGGGGGCTGAGCACGTGTGCCTCTTCGCCGGCTTCCTCATAGGAAAAGCGGGCGAGGGCGCTGTAAATCGGGTCCCGCTCCCCCCGAAAGAGAATCGTCACGCCGCAGATGCGCTCGTGAACCGTCACCTGGTCGACGCCGGGCAGGGCCAGGATCCAGGCCTCCAGCAGGTCGGCATCGCGCATGCTCATGGAGCGCTGCACCGCCCGCAGACGGACGCGCCCCCGGCTTTCATGCAGAATCTGAAACTTCATGCTTTCGCAGTATCTTCGATGTACTTTTCTTCTTCAGCGGCTCTGGCCCCATTGATTGCTTTGGCGTCGGCCAGGATGTCCGAGCAGCTCTCCTGCACAGTCTCCACGTCCCGCATCACCTGGTCTTTGCACCGCAGCACGGCGGCGGTAGCGTGGGTGTAGATCTTGCGGGCGTCCCTGCTGCCCAGGAGCTTGAAGCCGGCGGAGCCAAAGAGCGTGCCGCCCACAAACAGTGCGATCTTTCCGGTAGTAGTCATATCTTTTATCCTCCTATATTTGCCCGGCCCTTGCCGGGTTTTTCACTTTTTCTTATATCCGCAGTCGCAGTACGGTCCGCCGTTTGCCAGCGTGTATTGCCGTACGAACTCCGACACGCCGCCCGCCTCGCTCATGGTGTAGTCCAGATGGCACATGGCGGGGGTCAGTTCAAACAGTCCCAGTTCTTTCATCAGCGTGCAGATGCCGCATTTGGTGCAGCGGGCCTCATAGCCGCTGCCGTCCGGATAGGGCAGATAGTCCATGTTCCAGGAATAGGGGTTGCGGTCGGCGGCACGCAGGGCGGCGGTGTCCCGCATGCCCTGAAGATCCGCATCCGTAAACTTGCGCTTCCCGCCCATCCGACAGAACCAACGGGTGGGCGCGGTCATCATGGCCTTGGCGTAAAACGCGGTCACTTTCTCCACGTCTGGCCGCTTCTCCATGCTCAGCAGGAAGGCGCAGAGCAGGGCGCAGTTCACGATATTCATCTGGAAGCGGTCGCCCTTTTCAAAGTCCTGGAGCTTTTCAATGATCTCCCGGTATTTGGGCTTGGCCTTTTCGGTGATCTGCTTTGCTTCCCGTGGGCTGTAGCCCAGCACGGAGACCAGGTGCTCCCGGAAGGACTTCCGATACAGCAGCCACATGCCCAGCGGCATTCCGATGTACTTCATTCTTTACCCTCTCCGAATGTGATCTTCACGATCACCATCTTGACCAGGCTGTCGCAGAAGCGGATCATCAGCTTATGAAAGGCGTTCACCCTGGGGTAGATATCCCGGTAGCCGCGCATGTAGCTTCTCGTGGAGACGGAGGTGAAATCTTTGCTCCAGCCCTTCAGGGTCATTGGGTCATCCAGGGAGAACAGCGCGTTGACATCCCGGATCCCGGCCCCCTTGAGCCAGGTCTTGGTCATCATCTTCGCGCCGCGCCGATTGCAGCAGTCAAAGGCCAGCACCGCGCCGGGAAAGCGCGCGGCCATCACCTGAAACAGCGCCTTGACCGCCTCTGTCTCAAAGTAGTAGAACACGCCGGAGGCGAAGAACACCGCGCCATGGTCAGCCTCGATCCGGTCCATCCAGCTGTGGTCGTTCAGGTCGATGCCGATGCTTTCTTCCCGCTCTCCTGCAGGCAGCAGCTCGTTCCGCACAGATATCACATCCGGCATGTCGAGGTTATAGCCAAGGCACTGACCGTTATCCACCTGGGAGAAGGTGTCGTCCAGCCCGCAACCCAGGTTGACCACCGCCGCTTTGGGGTGGGTTTTCAGATAGTCCTGCACCTCCCACATGAGGTCATACTGCCGCTGGGCTACCTCCAGCGCGCCAAAGAGTCCCGCCTGGGACTCCATGAGTTTCCGCTTTTCGGAGAAGTCATAGTCCAGCAAGGAGCAGATGCGCCTCGCCGACGGATCGGAAAACAGCTCCGGGTAATGCTCGGAGCAAATGAGCCGCCCGAAGAGCGGGATGATGAGGGTCTCCTGGATCGAATTCTTTTCAATATGGTATTTCATTCTGTTCTCTCCTAACCCAGCGCCACATCCAATGCCATCATCAGACTGAAGCCGAAGGCAAAGGCAATGACGCCGATATTGGAATGCTCCCCCGCGGACATCTCCGGGATCAGTTCCTCCACGACCACATACAGCATGGCCCCGGCGGCAAAAGACAGCAAATAAGGCATGGCGGGCACGATCAACCCCACCAGAAGCACCGTCAGCGCGCCG
>ONPY01000025.1 GCA_900319835.1 uncultured Eubacteriales bacterium
CAAGCTAAAACTAAAGGGCCTGACACCTGCTCAACACAGATACCAGACCCTTCAGGTCGCCTAATTCTATAAATGTCTAACTTTTGGGGTGCACTTCACGTTTTTGGTCGGATGGGTTTTATTCCTCAGGGGACTCATACCGCCGGAAGACCGGCTCCAAAAGCAGGGAGGCGTACAGCGCGAAGAGGGCCGGCAGCAGGAACAGCGGCAGGAAAGCAAAGCGCAGCGTCAGCCACAGGCAGACCAGGGCGCCGAAGCCCAGCGCGAGGGTGGTCGGGACATGGCCCAGGGCCAGGCGGACGGCGTTTAAGTTGAGGGTTTTGAAGTCCAGCGTGAAGCGGGACAGGAGCGGGAACACCCAGCAGCAGATCCCGGCCGGCACCAGCAGCACCGCCAGCACCGCGCCGCGCAGCAGTGTGCCCAGTCCCGCGGCATAGCGGCGGTCCAGCCAGAGCAGCAGCGCCAGCACCGCCCCCCACAGCAGCGTGGGCAGCAATGCGTCTTTGAGCTCCGCGCGCAGGGTCTGGAAAAAGCGCGGCAGCGTGTCCGTCTTGCCGGGGCGGAGGCTGCGGGCCACCGTGTCATAGAGCGCGGCGGAGGCGGCCCCCGCGGTGAGCAGAGGCGCGGAGCACACGACCCAGAGCATGCTGAGAATCAGCAGATCCCCCAGCCAGCCCAGCGCCTTCCAGAGTCCGCTCTCGGGGTTGAAGAAGCGGTTCATCTTACAGCAATGTCGGGATCAGCCGGGCCAGTTCTCCGGCCAGCTGTGCGTGGCCGCGGCGGGAGAGATGCGTGAAGTCCACACTGTTGAACTCGCAATCGCCGGCATTGAGATAGTGCACGCCGTTACGCTTGGCAACCGCCTCGAGATAGGGCGGAAGCGCCACAGACTTCGCCACACAGCCGGGACCCATAACTTCATCATGGAAGCCCTCGCCCAGCGGGGGCGGGCAGATGACCAGAATGTTCGGTGCTTTGGTGCCCCAGCAGGGTATGGTCTTGCATTTGAGCAGTAGCCGCTCCATGCCCACTGCGATGGCCGCAGCGTTGGCACCGAAGCGTTCTTTGGTGTCGTTGGTGCCCAGCATGATCACCAGCAGGTCAACCGGCTCGTGGCTCATCAGGCAGGCATAGGCGGTGTCGATGCCTGCCATGCTCTCATGCAGGGCATCGACAAAGACGGTCGTGCGGCCGGAGAGGCCTTCCTCCAGCACCAGATATTCCTCACCCAGCTGTTTCTGCAGCAGACAGGTCCAGCGCTCGTCCTCATTGAAGCGGTCGCCGCCGTCGGCGCAGTCGGCGGGGTCGGCACAGTAGCCGTGGGTGTTGGAATCACCAAAGCAGACAATGTGTTTTTTCATGTTTCAGCCTCCGATCTCGGGCAGGGACGCCGCGACGGCGGACTGTCCCACGCGGCGGAATTTTTCATCAGGCAGGTTCAGGCTGAGCTTCTCCGCCAGGGCGGGATACTCGTCGGCCAGTACCCTCCGGCAGGTCGCCAGCAGCGTGTCGCCGCCCTTGCCGGACATGACCCTGCCCAGCAGCAGCGCGTTTTCGCAGCCGTAGAGGGCGTTGTAATAGGCCAGGGTGTGGGCCAGGTAGCAGCCGATGCTCTCAAAGACCTTGACTGCCCTGGGGTCGTCAGCCTCCATCAGCTTCTGCACCACCTTGAGCTTCTCCGCCGGGGATAGGCTCTCCTCCAGCTCAATGCCCGCGCGGGGCGCCAGCTTGATGACGCCGTCCTGGGAGAAGTACTTCACGCCGCAGCCGATGTCGCCGCTCCACTCGTCCCGCATGGCAGCAGGATTGGCGTCCACAGGGACAAAGGCCAGCTCGTTGAGCCAGCCGGTGATGCGCCCTTCGGGATCCACGAAGCCCACCGCCTCGCTGGTGCCCATGGCGATGCCCAGCATGTTGTTCTTGCCCAGGCTCAGCGCCCCGGCCAGGGCGGTCACGTCCCCGTCGTTGACCACGGCGTAGGGCACGTCCCCGAAGGTGTCGTGCACGGCGCGGATGTAGATGTCCTTGACCTTGGCCTCGAAGTCCGCCGGGGGCACCTTCAAAAACAGGGAGGCGTTCATGGTGCGGTTGTTGATGTACACGCCTGCCGAGGAGATGCCCACCGCGTCCACCCGGGGCATGTGCGCCGCGGCGGACTTGAAGGCCGCCACGATTCCGTCGTAGTGGTAGTCCGGATCGCTGTTGGTCTTGGGGAACCAGACCACCTCCTCGGAGTAGACCGGCTCGCCGTCGATGACCGCGGAGACCTTGCGGTCGCTGCCGCCGGCGTCAAAGCCCACGCGGCAGCCGTCGGTGTGTCCGCCGATGGCCTTGGGGGCGTCCTTGGCGGCGGGGAGCACGTCCACAGAGACGATCTCAAAGGGGTGCTCAAAGACGTTGGCCATGTAATCCCAGTCAAATTCCTGCTTGCCGCCGGCACAGTAAATGCTGCGGAGGAACGCGGCGGTGTCCTCGTCGCCGCGGACATAGATCTTATACCCGCCCTTCATCCACAGCATGGTTTTCACCAGGCGGTCGATATAGTAGTGGTCGGCCTCACGCAGGGCGTCGGTGCCGTGGATGAAGGTCTCCACGGCGGCCATCTCGCCTCCGGCCCGCTCCACCGCGATGCCGACAGGCTTGGCCGCGTCCTTCAAAAACGCCTCGTTAAAGCGCTGCAGGGGCAGGAAACCGGGGTCAAGTTCGGGAGTGTTTTTTATCGAAAAAGAGATGCCCAAATGTTCCATGACAATGACCTCCTGTTTTTTGTTTACGGAAAGACCCGTCTCTCCCCGAATTATAGCATGGTCCCCCCTCCCTGTCATCCGTTTTTTTGAATTTTATTTTTTTCGCAAGAAGTTGTTGAAAATTACTTTCACCAATGCTACTATAAAATTATCAAAAAAATGCAAAGGAGAGGACTCTCGTGAATACAAAAAAGCTCGCGGAAAGCCGTCAATGGGTACAGGAGGAGCTGGATCGCTGCCAGCGCTTCTGGCTGGAGCACGGCATGGACAAGGTCAACGGCGGTATCTATACCTGCCTCGACCGGGAGGGCAGCATCTACTCCACCGACAAGAGCGTGTGGATGCAGGGCCGCTGCGGCTGGATCTACGCCTGGCTCTGCCATCTGTACGGCGTACGGGAGGAGTGGCTGGCCGCTTCGAAGAGCTGCCTGGACTTCATGGAAGCCCACTGCATCAACCGTGAGGCCGGGGACCGGATGTATTTCACCGTCACCGGCGACGGCAAGCCCCTGCGTCAGCGCCGCTATTATTTCTCCGAGGCCTTCTACGCCATGGCCAACGCCGAGTACTACGGCGTGACGGGCGAGCGGGTCTGCCTGGAGCGCGCCCGCCGGGCCTACGACCTGTACTGGGATCTCTGGCACGGCATGCCCGACCCCACCGGGCTCGGCCCCAAGACCATCCCCGAGACCCGCACCGGCCGGGCCTTCGGCATCCCCATGATCTTTCTGAACGTCACCAGCGTTCTGATGCGGGTCGACCCCGAGCAGAAGGCGCTGTATGACGAGCGCGCCAACGCCTGCGTGGAGGACATCTTCCGCTACCACGTCAAGGAGGAGCTGGGCTGCGTGCTGGAAAACGTCGGTCCCGACGGGGAGGCGCGGCTTGAGTTTACCGAGGGGCGCATCGTCAACCCCGGTCACGACATCGAGGGCGTCTGGTTTTTGCTGGAGCACGCCCGGCGCACCGGCGACAAGGCCCTGGTGGAGAAGGCCGCGGGCATCTTTGACCGCGCCATCAACGCCGGCTGGGACAAGGAGTACGGCGGGCTGCTGTACTTCATCGACTGTCTGGGCCGCCCGCCCGAGTCCTATGAGCACGACATGAAGCTCTGGTGGCCCCACGACGAGATCCTGATCTCCTCCCTCATGCTCTACCGCGACACGAAGCGCGAGGAGTACCTGGACTGGTTCTTCAAGACCCTGGACTACAGCAAAGCCTGCTTCTCCGACCCCGTCTACGGCGAGTGGTACGGTTATCTCCGCCGTGACGGCCAGCCCACCCAGCCTGCCTGCAAAGGCTCCACCTTCAAGGGCCCGTTCCACCTGCCGCGTATGCTGTCCATGGTGGACATGATGCTCGGCGAGCTGCTGGAGGGCGCGGACTGCTGAGTCCGGGAGAGCCCCGATTTTGTGCAGAAAGGTCAGGATTCAGATGCCCAATTCTCATCCCGACGTATTTGAAACCATCAGCCAGTCCTACTATGAATTGACGACGGCTGAGCGCAAAGCCGCGGACTATGTGATGAAAAACCGCGACAAGACGCAGTATCTCTCCATTGGGGAGCTTGCCGAGGAGAGCGGCGTGGCCGAGGCCACGGTCTCGCGCTTCTGCCGCCGGCTCGGCTACAAGGGCTACAACGCCTTCAAGCTCGCCATCGCCAACGCCGGCGCCCCTGCGCGCAGCCACGCGGCGTCGGCCCGGCCCGTTGAGGAGGGTGACGACGTGCCCGCCCTCGCCCAGAAGCTCTACGCTGCGGAAAACGACGCCCTGCTGCAGACCCTCTCCCTGCTCAAGCCCGCGGCCATCGAGCAGGCGGTGGAGATCCTGCGCGGCGCGCGCCGGGTGCTCTGCATGGGCCAGGGGGGCTCAATGATCCTCGCCTCGGAGGCCGCCCACCTGTTCTCCATCTGTGACGGGAAGTTTATCCCGGTCTCGGATTCCCACATGCAGATCATCGCCTCCGCGACGCTGACGGAGGAGGACGCGGTGCTCTTTTTCTCCTACTCGGGGGCCACCCGGGATATGATGGAGACGCTCAACGTGGTGCGCAATCAGGGGGCGAAGATCCTTCTGATCACCCGCTTCCCCCGCTCTCCGGGCGCGGCGCTGGCAGACGTGGTGCTCCAGTGCGGCTCCAACGAGAGTCCCCTGCAGCACGGCTCGGTCCCGGCGCGCATCGCCCAGCTGTTTCTGCTGGATATTCTCTTCACGCGCCTGTGCCTGCTGGACCAGGACCGCTGCGGTCAGAACCGCCAGGTCATCGCCGCCGCCCTCGCGGACAAACACCTGTAGGTTTTTGCATTTCACTGGGAAGGAGCCCACGTCATGGAAAACATCAACGAGAACTTTGACCTCCAGGCCTATGTGACAAAGGGCGTGGAGAACGTGGTGCGCGACGCGCTCAAGGCCACGGTGAAGGACCCCAGGGAGAGCGCCTTCATGCTGCGCTTTGCCGCGGCGAGCAAGGCCGCCTCCAAAAAGCGCCGGGAGGCCGAAGACGCGGGCGAGCATATTCCGCCCTTCCTGATCGCCAGCATCACCAGCCAGTGCAATCTCCATTGCGCGGGCTGCTATTCCCGCTGCAACAACGCCACCGTGGACGCCGCTCCCGTGGAGCAGCTGAGCGACGCGGAATGGCTGCGCATCTTTGAGGAGGCGGACGCGCTGGGCGTGAGCTTCATCCTCCTGGCGGGCGGTGAGCCCATGCTTCGGCGGGACATCATTGAGGCCGCCGGGAAAAAGCCCAACATTCTCTTCCCCATCTTCACCAATGGCACCTTCATCGACACGCGCTACTTTGAGCTCTTTGACCGCTGCCGCAACCTGGTGCCCATTCTGAGCATCGAGGGTGAAAAGGAGCTCACCGATTTAAGGCGCGGCAAGGGCGTGTACGAGAGTCTGATCCGCAACATGGACGAGTTCAAGCGCCGCGGTCTGATCTTCGGCGCCTCCGTCACCGTGACGACCCAGAATCTCAGGGAGGTCTGCTCCGACGCCTTTTTGCAGAAGCTGTCCGACCGGGGCTGCAAGGCGGTCATCTTTGTGGAGTTTGTCCCCGTAAGCGATGAGAGCAAGGAGCTGGCGCCCGGGGACAAAGAGCGCGAAACCCTGCGTCAGGAGATCGCGCGGCTGCGCGAGGAGCATCCTGAGATGGTCTACATCTCCTTCCCCGGCGACGAGAAGAGCTCCGGCGGCTGTGTGGCGGCCGGGCGCGGCTTCTTCCACATCAACTCCCACGGCGGGGCAGAGCCCTGCCCCTTCTCCCCCTACTCGGACGTGAACATCAAGGACACTTCCCTGCGCGAGGCGCTGCACTCGCCGCTCTTCACCGCGCTGCGAAGCGGGGACATCCTGCTGGACGACCACGAGGGCGGCTGCGTGCTCTACGAAAAGCGCGCCCAGGTGGAGGCGATCCTGGCCGGTGCCGGGCAGGGATAAGGGAACAACGCGGCGCAGACGCCGCCGCAGCCGGACGCGAAGCGGATGAAAATTCTATCCCCCCGGGGGGCTTGCGCGGCGGGAAAACGACAGGTATACTGACCACGATGCATCAAAACCCTTCAAAAAAGACGAGGTGTTCTCTATGCATATGGCAGATGCCCTGCTGGCTCCCGCCGTGGCAGCCACCATGTATGTGGCCTCCGGCACCGCAGCCGGCGTTTCCATCCACAAACTGAAAAAGGACGACCAGGCCCAGAAGCTGCCCACCATGGCGGTCACCGCCGCCCTGGTCTTTGCCGGACAGATGATCAACTACACCATCCCCGGCACCGGCTCCTCGGGGCACATGTGCGGCGGCATGCTGCTCTCGGCCCTGCTGGGGCCCCAGGCGGGCTTTCTGTCCATGATCGTGATTCTGGCGATCCAATGCCTCTTCTTTGCCGACGGCGGCCTGATGGCCCTGGGGGCCAACGTCTGGAACATGGCGTTCTACGGGTGCTTTGTCGGCTACTATCTGATCTGGCGGCCCATCATGCACAGCCAGTGGTTCGGCAGTGACAAGAAGGCCCAGCGGGCCCGCATCGTCGCCGCCTCTGTCCTCGGCTGCGTGGTCACGCTGCAGCTGGGCGCCTTCTCCGTGGTGGTGGAGACCTCCCTCTCCGGCATCACCGAGCTGCCCTTCGGCGCTTTTCTGGCGCTCATGCAGCCCATCCATCTGGCCATCGGTCTCATCGAGGGTCTGATCACCTCCGCCGTGCTGCTGTTTGTCTATGAGTCGAGACCCGAGCTGCTGATGGACGCCGTGCCCGCGGAGGGCGCGGGCGCCAAGCGCTCCCTGAAGGCGACGATCGCGGTCCTCGCGGTGGTGGCCCTGGTCGTGGGCGGCGGGCTGAGCCTGCTGGCCTCCTCCAACCCCGACGGGCTGGAGTGGGCGCTCTTCGGCAATGCCGAGGAGGGCTACGCGGAAAACATGGGTCTGGACGAGGAGGACTTCGGCGTCTCCTCCGCCGCGGCGGACACCGCCGCCGGCATCCAGGAGAAGACCTCCTTCCTGCCGGACTACGCCTTCCCAAACAGCGAATCCGCGGCCGGCACCAGCGTCTCCGGCATTGTGGGCTCGGCCATGGTGGCGGGCGTGGCGCTGCTGATCTGCGCCGCCGGCGGCTTCTTCCGCAAAAAGAGTCACAAAGCATAACCCGTTTCTTTTTCCATAAAGGCAAAAGGGGCATCTTTGGATGCCCCTTGTCTGTCGTTTTTAAGCAAAGGATTTCCGCCCATGAACAAGATGGAAAAGGCCCTGCATGAGCTGAGCGAGATGGACGACCTGGCGGCCCAGGACTCTCCCATCCACCGCCTGCATCCGGCAGCAAAGCTCCTTGCGACAATTGCATACATCCTCCTGGTGGTCTCTTTTGACAAGTACGACCTTGACGGGCTGTTCCCCATGCTGCTCTGGCCGGTGCTGCTGTTTCAGCTCAGCGGCGTGCCGGTGCGCACCTGCTTTTACAAGCTCAGGATCGTGCTGCCGCTGGTGATGGCCGTTGGCCTCTTCAACCCCTTCTTTGACAGAGCTCCGCTGCTGATGCTAGGTCCGCTGCGCGTCTCAGGAGGCGTCGTCTCCATGCTGACGCTGATGGGAAAAGGGCTGCTGTGTCTGATGGCCTCCTTCCTGCTGATGGCCACCACGCCCATTGACTGTCTCTGTGCCGCGCTCAGGCGGCTGCACATGCCGAAGATGATCGTGACGCTGCTGCTGCTGACCTACCGCTATGTGGGCGTTATGACCCAGGAGCTCGCCGTCATGACCGACGCCTACCACCTGCGTGCGCCGGGACAGAAGGGCATCCACGTCTCCGCCTGGGGCTCCTTTCTGGGCCAGCTGCTTCTCCGGAGCATGGACCGGGCCCAGGAGCTCTACAGCAGCATGCTGCTGCGGGGCTATCACGAGCACTTCCACTACGCGGGTATTCCGCGCTTTTCCCCGCGCGACGGGCTTTACACCCTGGGATGCACGGCGGTGTTCCTGCTGCTGCGCTTTGTGCCGCTGGCCCAGGCGGTGGGCAGTCTCTTTGTGAGGTGACCAAGATGATCGAATTTCAGAATGTGAGCTTCTCCTACGAAAGCGGCCGCCCGGTGCTCCGGGATCTCTCCTTTACCATCCGGGACGGGGAGTGCGTGGGGCTGATCGGCGCAAACGGCGCGGGCAAGTCCACGGTGATGAAGCTGCTGCTGGGGCTTTTGAGCGGCGAGGGGAAGATCCTTGTCGACAATGTGGAGGTTCGGAAGGACACGCTGCCCCAGATCCGGAAGAAGCTGGGCTTTGTGCTGCAGAACTCCGACAACCAGATGTTCATGCCCACGGTCTATGAGGACATGATCTTCGGCCCGCTCAACTATGGGCTGAGCCGGGAGGAGACGGACAAGCGGGTCGACGCGGTGCTGGATGCGCTCGGGCTGCAGGAGCTCAAGCACCGGCACAACCACCGCATCTCCGGCGGTGAAAAGCGCATGGCGGCCATCGCCACCATCCTCGCCATGGAGCCGGAGGCCATGCTGATGGACGAGCCCACCGCGGCCCTCGATCCCTACAACCGCCGCATCGTCATCAACGCCATCCGCTCTCTGCCGCAGACCAAGCTCATCACCTCCCACGATCTGGACATGATCCTGGACACCTGCGGCCGGGTCATCCTCCTGTCCGAGGGGCGCGTCGCGGCCGACGGTCCGGCGGAGGAGATTCTCCGCGACAGGGCGCTGCTGGAGAGCCACCGCATGGAGCTGCCCTTCTGCCTGGCCGGGAGATCGTAAGCGCGAAAGATCTCCCGACTCGCTGCGCTCACTGGAAATCTCAAACGCCGCCTGTTGTACAGACTTCGACACTTGAGATCCTTCGGCTCGCTTTCGCTCGCTCAGGATGACACGTACGGACTTTGCCGACAAATGGAAGCGCCCGCTTTTGCGGGCGCTTTTTTCTTCCCCTCTAGGCAAATCGGCGCAGGCGTGGTATACTGAGGAAAAATTGTGGGATGGGAGGAAGCAGTCACGGAAACGCTGGTTCCCTATGAGGGCGCGGAGCCCTATGTCTTCATCAGTTACGCCCACGCCGATGCGGAGGCGGTTCTGGCCGTCGCCGCGCGGCTGCAGAAAGCGGGCTTTCGCGTCTGGTACGACGCCGGCATCGAAGTCGGCAGCGAATGGCCGGAGTATATCGCCGCCCACCTCAAGGGCGCAGCCGTGATGCTGGCCTTTCTCTCCAACGCCTATGTCCGCTCGGACAACTGCAGGGCGGAGATGCACTACGCGCTGACAAAAAAGATCCCCTCCGTCAACATCTTTCTGGAGCGGACCGACATGACCCCGGGGCTTGAGATGCAGCTTGGGCACCGCTTCGCCCTGATGAAATATGAGATGAGCGAGGAGCGTTTCTGGGAAAAGCTCCTCGCCGCGCCGCCCCTTGTCTCGCTCCTGCCCGACGGCGGCGGAAAGCCCCCCTTCCGCCCTGCGGCGGAGACTGTCCGGAAGGCCCGGCGGCCACTCTGGAAACGGATTTTGACCTGGCTGCTGGTTCTGGCGCTGCTGGGCGGACTGACCGCCGTGGGCATCGTAGGCTGGTCCACCGGGCTTGCCCAGCGGATCTATATCCGGCAGAGCCTGCCCACGCCCGGCATTCTGCCGGGGACGACGGAGATCGTCTTTACCGACCCCGCGCTGGAAAAAGCCGCGCGGAGCTACTGCGGCAAGGCGGAGGGCAGCGTTCTGGTCTCGGATCTGACGGGGCTGACCGAGCTGCGCCTGGAGGCGGCGGAGGATCTCTCCGATCTGGCTTTTTTCCCGGACCTGCGGCAGCTGACCCTGGCCGTGCCGGAGCTTAAGTCTCTGGCCACGCTGCCGGTCTGCTCGCTGGAAACGCTGCGGCTGGAGGGCTGTTCTGTCGCCGATCTCACGGGTGTTGGCAATCTGCCCCTGCTGCGGGAGTTGGAGACTGCAGACTGCCCTCTGCACTCTCTGGGGGATCTCAGCCACTGTATTCAGCTCAGACGGCTCGCGCTGGACGGCGCTGACGTGGCGGACTTTTCCCCGGTCAAGCCGCTGACAAAGCTGGCGGAGGCGGAGATCTCCAACTGCGGCATCAATGAGCTGCGGCCCCTGCTGAGGCTGAGCAGTCTGACCGACGTGCGCTTTGTCCACTGTGATCTGCGCGGCGACTTTTTCTATGCGTTTGACCGGGAAAAGCGCATTGTGAGTCTGGCGCTGGTGGACTGTGATCTCAACTCCACCGCCAACATGGAGGATTTCCGGGGGCTGACCACCCTGACCCTGATCCGCAGCGGCGCGATCCTGGACTGGTCGGTGCTGGCAGAGCTCCCCGTTCTGCGCACGGTCACCGTGGACGAGAGCATGGCCCGGGTCGTGGGCGAAGGATTGAAGGGAAGCGACGTGGAACTGACTGTGACGGGAGGCTGAACAACCATGAAAATCGTGATTCTAGACGGCTATACGGAAAACCCCGGCGATCTGAGCTGGGACAATCTCGGCGCTTTTGGGGAAGTGACGGTCTATGACCGCACACCCTACGAGACGGCGGAGATCATCCGGCGCATCTCAGACGCTGAAATCGTCATTACCAACAAGACGCCCCTGGGCCGCGAGGTGCTGGACGCCTGCCCCTCGATCCGCTTCATCGCGGTGCTGGCCACGGGCTACAACGTGGTGGATGTGAAGGCCGCCCGGGATAAGGGTATCCCCGTCTCCAACGTCCCGGCCTACGGAACGGCCTCGGTGGCCCAGTACGCCATCGCCCTGCTGCTGGAGATCACCTCCCGGGTGGCCCACCACTCCGAGGCGGTGCACGCCGGCCGCTGGGAACACGCGCAGGACTGGACCTTCTGGGATTACCCGCTCATTGAGCTTGCGGGCAAAACCATGGGCATCGTGGGCTTTGGCCGCATCGGCCAGACCACGGGCAGGATCGCCAAAGCCCTGGGCATGACGGTGCTGGCCTCCGGCAGCCGGGAGACCGAGGCGGGCCGCGCCATCGCGGAGTATGTGGATCTGGATACGCTCTACGCCCGCGCGGACGTCATCGCCCTGCACTGTCCCCTCTTCCCGGAGACGAAAAACATGATCAACCGGGAGAGCATCGCCAAGATGAAGGACGGCGTCATCCTCATCAACAACAGCCGCGGCGGCCTGATCGTGGAGCAGGACCTGGCCGACGCGCTCAATTCCGGCAAGGTGCTGGCCGCCGGGGTGGATGTGGTCTCCACCGAGCCCATCCGGGGCGACAACCCCCTGCTCACGGCGAAAAACTGCTTTATTACCCCGCACATCTCCTGGGCGCCGAAGGAGGCGCGCCAGCGGATTTTGGACTGCACGGAGGAAAACCTGCGCGGCTTTCTGGCGGGCAGCCCCGTCAACGTGGTCAACTGACCGATCGATTGTATTCCCGCGGGGACGGCCCCGCATTACATACGACAGTAAGAAAAGAGTGATGGATCATGCAGCGAAGCAGCGGCGTTTTGATGCCCCTGAGTTCTCTCCCCTCCCCCTACGGCATCGGCAGTATGGGGAAGGATGCCTACCGTTTTGTGGATTTTCTGAAGGCGGGCGGCCAGACCTACTGGCAGCTTTTGCCCCTGTGCCCCACCGGCGCCGGGGACAGCCCCTATTCCTCCTTCTCCACCTTTGCCGGCAACCCCTATTTCATTGACCTGGACACCCTGATCCGGGAACGGCTGCTGAAAAAGGCCGAGGTGGAGGCCATCGACTGGGGCAGGAACGCGGAAGCTGTGGACTACAGCAAGCTCTACGCGGGGCGTGCGCCTCTTCTCCGCAAGGCCTTCGCCCGCGGCCGGGAGCGCTTTGCCGGGGAGCTTGGCGCCTTCCGAAAAGAGAACGCCTGGGTGGAGACCTACGGGCTTTACATGGCTCTCAAGCAGCATTTTGATCAGCGCCCCTGGACCGAGTGGCCGGACGAGGCCATCCGCATGCACCGGCCCGACGCCGTGCGCGCATGGCGCGAGGAGCTCAAAGACGAGATGGACTACCACATCTTTGTGCAGTTTCTCTTCTTCCGCCAGTGGGACAAGCTGAAAGAGTACGCGCATAAAAAGGGCGTCTCCTTCATCGGGGATATCCCCATCTATGTGGCGCTGGACTCGGCCGACGTGTGGAGCGAGCCGCACTACTTCCAGCTGGATTCCGAGAATGTGCCCAAGGCCGTGGCGGGCGTACCCCCTGACCCCTTTACGGCAGACGGTCAGCTCTGGGGCAACCCCCTCTACGACTGGGACGCCATGGCCAAGGACGGCTTCGGCTGGTGGATCCGCCGCATCGAGGGCGCCAAGAAGCTCTACGACATGATCCGTATCGACCACTTCCGCGGCTTTGAGAGCTACTGGTCCGTGCCCTACGGAGAGGCCACCGCGAAAAACGGCGAGTGGATGCCCGGCCCCGGCATCAAGCTGGTGGGCATGCTGACGCAGTGGTTCCACGATCTGGACTTTATCGCCGAGGATCTGGGCTATGTGACGCCCGGCGTCAAGAAGCTGGTGGAGGACTCCGGCCTGCCCGGCATGAAGATTTTGCAGTTTGCCTTCGACGCCCACGGGGATTCCGACTACCTGCCCCACTGCTGCCCCTACAACAGCGTCTGCTACATCGGCACCCACGACAACGACACCGTCATGGGCTGGCTGAAAAAGACCCGCAAGGTCGACCGGGAGTTTGCCTCCCGCTACATGCACATCACCGACGACGAGGGCTGGTGCTGGGGCATGATCCGCGCGGGCATGGCCTGTGCTGCAGACCTCTTTGTGGTGCAGATGCAGGATCTGCTGGAGCTGGGCGGCTGGGCCCGGACCAACACCCCCGGCGTCCCCACCGGCAACTGGCGCTGGCGTATGAAGGAAGGCGCCGCGGACAAGGAGCTGGCCCAGAAGCTCAAGCTCTACACCAAGACCTTCCGCAGATGCTGATAGAACTTGCCTCTCCCGGTAAGGGGAGCCTGAAGCCCGGCCGCCCATGCGGCCGGGTTTTGGTATCGGCAAAGCATGCCGGCTGCTCCTTTGTGTCATCCTGAGCGAGCGCCAGCGAGTCGAAGGATCTCAAGCGTTGTAGTCTGTACAGTGGGCAATGTTTGAGATTTCTCGACTCCGCTTCGCTCCGCTCGAAATGACATACGGTGGGATTTGTCTGCAGTCTGACGCCCGGCCGCTTGTACGGCCGGGTTTTTCTTGCCCTTTTTCCCAGAACGTGGTAAAATGCGCCGTACCGAAATTATACAATTGGAGGCGTCTATGTCCGATACCATCATCGCCACCTCCTCCACCTCGGATCTGCCCAGGACCTGGCTGGAGGCGCACGGCGTTCCCTTCATCCCCTACACCTACACCGTGGGCGACAAGCTCTATGAGGACGACTGCCGGGAGGAATCCCGCGCCGCGGTCTACAAAGGCATGCGTCAGGGTGACCGGCTGAAAACCTCAATGATCAACGAGTTTGTCTACTACGATTTCTTCAAAGAGCTGCTGGACCAGGGCAAGGACGTGATCTTTCTCGACATGTCCAAGGAGATGTCCGTCTCCTTTGCCAACGCCAACAAGGCCGCCGCTGAGATCCGCCCCCTGTACCCGGAGCGCCGTCTCTATGTCATGGACACGTTCTGCATTTCCGGGGGCCTCGGCACCCTGGTTGAAAACATGGTGGAGCGCATGGAGGCCGGTGAGAGTTTTGACGAGCTGGTGGCCTGGGGCGAAGCAAACAAGCTCAAGATCGCCCACCGCTTTACCGTGGATGATCTCAACTATCTCAAGGTCGGCGGCCGGGTCTCCAACAGCGCGGCGCTGGTGGGCTCGCTGCTGAGTATCAAGCCGGTGCTCTACGTCCCCGACCGGGGCACCCTGGACGTGGTGAAGAAGGCCCGGGGCCGCAAGGCGGCGCTCAAGGCCATCGTTGACGGCGTGCTCCACGACATGAGCAAGATCGACCCCACCGGCGTGAGGTTCCACATCCTGCACGCCGACTGCCTTTCCGACGCTGAGCAGGTGCGTGACGCCATCCGCGCGGCCTATCCCCAGGTGGGCGAGATCACCATCACCTCCCTCGGCGTGGTCATCGGCGCCCACTGCGGCCCCGGTCTGCTGACGGTCTTCTACCTCTGCGACAGCCGCCAGCCGGAGTAAAGCCCTCTTGCGCCCGGGACGGGCCATCGTGTATAATGAAACAGGGTCCGGCGATGGATGCCATCGCCGGACCTTTACTTTTTGTGACAAAGGGCGGAACGCCATGAACAGACTGCAAAAGACCTTCGGCAAGGTCGTCAAGCGCGTCATGGACCGCGTCATGGGCGCGGGACTGATGCAGGAGGAGAACACCCCCGAGGGGGAGCGCTATCTCAATCCCGGCATGCCGGCGCTGATCCGTCAGGCCGCGGCGGAGAGCTGCGTGCTGCTGAAAAACGACGGCACGCTGCCCCTGGATCTCAGGGACGAGGTGGCGGTGTTCGGCCGCTGCCAACTGGACTGGTTCTATGTCGGCTACGGCAGCGGCGGGGACGTACACCCGGCCTACCGCCGGAACCTGATGGACGGGCTGCGCCTGGCGGACGCCCGCGTAAACGAGGAGCTGGCTGAGACCTACCGCGCCTGGACAGCGGGAAAGGACAACGCCGCCGAGCAGGGCTGGTGGGGGCACTGGCCTTACAGCTACCCGGAGATGCCGCTGACAGACGCCCAGGTCCAAAAGGCCGCCCAGAGCGCCAAAACCGCCCTGGTGGTGATCGGCCGCGCTGCGGGCGAGGATCGGGAGAACACCCTCACCCAGGGCAGCTACTATCTCACCGAGCTGGAGCGCGACATGCTGGACGCGGTGACCGCGGCCTTCCCCAAAACCGTGGTGCTCCTAAACACCGGCAGCGTCATGGATCTGGCCTGGACGGAGGAGTACGGCGACAAGCTCTCAGCTCTGCTGCTGCTCTGGCAGGGCGGCATGGAGAGCGGCTGCGCCGCGGCGGATGTGCTCTACGGCAAAACCAGCCCCAGCGGCAGGCTTGCGGATACGATCGCGCGCTACTATGTGGACTACCCGAGCGCTGCAAACTTCGGCGGCAAGGAGTTCAACGCATACCAAGAGGGCATCTTTGTCGGCTACCGCTACTTTGAGGCCAAGGCTCCGGACTGTGTGCTCTTCCCCTTCGGCTTCGGGCTGAGCTACACCGCGTTCGACGCCCAGCCCGTGGGCTTTGCCCACCGGGAGGCGGGCGTGGAGGTGGCACTCAAGATCACCAACACCGGCGCGCGCCCCGGCAAGGAGGTGGCGCAGCTCTGGTGCCATGCCCCGGCGGAGGGGCTGGAAAAGCCCCTGCGGGTGCTGGCCGCCTTCGGCAAGACCCGGGAGCTCAAACCGGGCGAGAGTGAGACGCTGACCCTCTCCTGCACGGAAAAGGACTTCGCCTCCTTTGACGAGGCGCGCCGCGCCTGGGTGCTGGAGGCCGGGGAATACCGCTTTGAGGCAAACGGCCGCGAGATCGGCTCCTTCCGCCTCTATGAGGCGAAAGTGCTGGAGGCCTGCGAGCCCATCTGCGTCGACTCCGACACGCTGAGAAAGCGCATCCTCTCCCGCCTGCCCGCGGCAACCGACGCCGTGCCCGCCGAGGGCGCAACCCTGGAGGACGTGAGGGCGGGCCGGGTCAGCCTTGCGGCTTTTGTGGCCGCCCTGACCCTGCCGGAGCTGGAGGCTCTGACAAGGGGCGAGGGCATGATGAACACCCCCTTCGGCACCCCCGGCAATGCCGGCGCCTTCGGCGGCGTGATCGAGAGCCTGCGGCAAAAGGGCGTGCGGCCCCTCATCACCTCCGACGGCCCCGCCGGGCTGCGTCTGCAGCGCTTCACCTCGCTGATCCCCTGCGGCACGGCCCTGGCCTGCACCTGGAACACCGCGCTGGTGGAGGCCCTGCACCGGAAACTGGGCGAGGAGATGGGCTACTACGGCATCGACGTGCATCTCGCGCCCGGCATGAACCTCCACCGCAATCCCCTCTGCGGGCGAAACTTTGAGTACTACTCCGAGGACCCGCTGCTCTCCGGCAAGACGGCGGCCGCCGCCGTGCGCGGCGTGCAGAGCACGGGCCACGCCTCCTGCCCGAAGCACTTTGCCTGCAACAACCAGGAGACGAAGCGCAACACAAACGACTCCCGCGTTTCTGAGCGCGCCCTGCGGGAGCTGTACCTGCGAAACTTTGAGATCTGCGTCAAGGAGGCGCAGCCGCTCACGCTCATGACCTCCTACAACAAGGTCAACGGCGTCTGGAGCCACTACCACTATGATCTGGTCACCACCGTGCTCCGGGGCGAGTGGGGCTGGGAGGGCACCGTGATCACCGACTGGTGGATGCAGCGCGCTCACAGCCCGGAGTTTCCCCAACTGCGGGACAACGCCTACCGCGTACGCGCCGGCGTGGACGTGCTGATGCCCGGGGACATGGGCCACACCGCCAGGAGCTACCGGCCCGACGCCTCCCTGCTGGAGACCGTGGGCAGGCCCGACGGGCTCACCCGCGGCGAGCTGGAGCGCACCGCCCGCCGGGTGCTGCGTCTGGAGCTGGCCCTCCACCCCCCAACAGCAGACGGCGCAGACTGAGAAAATTTGAGAAAATCGGCCCTCGCCTCTTTTCCGGCGGGGGCCGATTTGGTATAATCTATGAAAGAAGTGGAAAATGGGCTTTACTTTAGCATGATAGTGTGGTAATATGCTAAAGTCATCAGAGACCATTCTTTTTCTCACCGGAGGCCCACATGGATTTCGACACCGCGATCCTCAAGAACGAAGAGAGGATCCCCTTTGCGCTCCGCTCCCTCTATGCCCGTCTCGGCTATGTCCAGTACAAGATGAGCAAGTTTGAGGAGTACGAGCTGTATTTGAACAACAAGGACTTTCTCATCTCCTCGGACATCATCAGCTTTACCGACACGAACGGGCGGCTGATGGCCCTGAAGCCGGACGTGACCCTGTCCATCGTCCGCGCCTCCCGGCCTGGCCCCGGGCAGGTGCAGAAGGTCTATTACGACGAGAACGTCTACCGCATCTCCAAGAGCTCCCGCAGCTTCCGGGAGATCCGGCAGGTGGGGCTGGAGTGCATCGGCGCCGTGGACGACTACTGCGTCGGCGAGGTGCTGGCTCTCGCCTGTGAGAGCCTGCGGCTGATCTCGCCGGAATGCCGTCTCAATATCTCCCATCTGGGGATCGTGGGCGCCATGCTGGACAATCTGGGTCTCCGGGGGGAGACGCGCAAAAAAGCCGTCAAGTTCATCGGGGAGAAAAACCTGCACGAGCTGGCCGCCCTGTGCCGCGAAAGCGGCGCTCAAGAAGCCGCGCTGCAGAAGCTTGAAGCGCTGGTGCGCTGCTCCGGGGCGCCGGAGAGCGTACTCCCCGCGCTGCGCGCGCTCGGCTGTGGCGCGGAGGCCGTGGGGCAGTTGGAAACGCTCGCCGCCCTGCTGGAGGCCGCCGGCGTTGCGGAGCTGGTCAACATCGACTTCTCGGTGCTCAGCGATATGCGCTACTACAGCGGCATCACTTTCAAGGGCTTTGTCGCGGGCGTGCCCGCCGCCGTCATCTCCGGCGGGGAGTACGACAAGCTGCTCGACCGGATGGGCAAAAAAGGCAGGGCCATCGGTTTTGCCTGCTATCTGGATCAGCTGGAGCGGCTGGCTGACGGCGAGGCGCCGGTGGACGTGGACACGGTGCTGCTCTATGACGCGGGCTGTGATCCCCTGCGCGTGGCCGCGGCGGTGCGGGCCATCCAGGCCGAGGGCCGCAGCGTCACCGCCCAGAAGGCGCTGCCGGACAAGCTGCGCTATCAAAGGGCGCTCCGTCTCACGGAAAGCGGGGTGAGTGAGCTTGTTTAACATTGCGCTGCCCAAGGGGAGACTTGGCGAAAAGGTCTACGCCATGTTTGAGCGCGCGGGCTTTGAGTGTCCCGCCATTCACGAGGAAAACCGCAGGCTCTTTTTTGAAAACGAGGCACTGGGCCTGCGCTACTTCTGGGTCAAGCCCTCGGACGTGGCCATCTATGTTGAGCGCGGCGCGGCGGACATCGGTGTGGTGGGCAAGGACATCCTGCTCGAGTACGAGCCGGAGGTCTACGAGCTGCTGGATCTCGGCTGCGGCAAGTGCCGCATGTGCGTGGCCGCCCCCGCCGCTTTCCGGGACGATCCGAGGCGCACCCTGCGGGTGGCCACGAAGTTTTCCCACATCGCCTCCGGCTATTACGCCTCTTTGGGCCGGGATATCGACATCATCCCCCTCAACGGCTCGATCGAGCTGGCGCCGATTCTGGGCCTCTCGGACGTGATCGTGGACATTGTGGAGACCGGCACCACGCTCAAGGAAAACAATCTCGCGGTGATGGAGACCGTGGTCCCCATCTCGACGCGGCTGATCGCCAACAAGGCGAGCTTTGAATTCAAAAAATCCCGGATTGAGGAGATCGTCCGGGGTCTCAGAGAGGAGGTCGAAGCATGATCCGAATCTATCGCGACGGTGAGCTCAACGATGCCGAGCTCTTAAAGCGCAGCGAGCCCAGGGCGGACGTGGCCGGCGTGGTCGCCGCCATTCTGGAGGACGTGAGAGCAAACGGCGACGCCGCAGTTTTGAAGTATACCGAGAAATTTGACGGGGCGAAGCTTACCACCATGCTGGTGTCCGAGGCGGAGATCGAAGAGGCCATGGCCGAGACCGAGCCCGAGTTTCTCGACACCCTGCGTCTGGCCGAGCGCAACATCCGGGAGTACCACGAAAAGCAGCTGAGAAACAGCTTTTTCTTCACCCGCCCCGGCGGCGTGGTCATGGGGCAGAAGGTGCTGCCCATCGAAAAAGCGGGGCTCTACGTCCCCGGCGGCACGGCCCCCTACCCCTCCACGGTGATGATGGACGTGGTGCCGGCGAAGATCGCCGGCTGCAGCGAGATCATCATGTGTACCCCCTGCGGCAGAGACGGCAGGGTCAACGCCGCCATCCTCGCCGCGGCGAAGATCGCCGGCGTCACCCGCATCTTCAAGGCGGGCGGGGCCCAGGCCATCGCCGCCATGGCCTTTGGCACCGAGTCCATCCCCCGGGTGGACAAGATCGTGGGCCCCGGCAACGCCTATGTGGCTGAGGCCAAGCGCCAGGTCTACGGCAAGGTCGCCATTGACACCATCGCCGGGCCCAGCGAGGTGCTGGTGCTGGCAGACGGCAAGGCCGATCCCCGCTTTGTGGCGGCCGACATGCTGGCCCAGGCCGAGCACGACGTGCTGGCCTGCGCGGTGCTGGTGACGGACTCCGAGGAGCTGGCAAAGGCGGTGCAGGCGGAGATCGAGCTCCAGCTTGCCTCCCTGGAGCGCCGGGAC
Organism: uncultured Eubacteriales bacterium; assembly: GCA_900319835.1. Next base: position 19,577 of record ONPY01000025.1, read on the forward strand.
ATCGCCCGCGCCTCCATCGAGGATAACGGCAAGATCATCGTGGCATCCGACCTCGCCCGCGGCATCGAGATCGCAAACGCCGTTGCCCCCGAGCATCTGGAGATCTGCGTGGACAACCCCTTCGATTATCTCGACGCCGTGAAGAACGCGGGCTCCGTCTTCCTCGGCCGCAATTGTCCCGAGCCCCTGGGCGACTATCTGGGCGGCACCAACCACACCCTGCCCACCACCGGCACCGCCCGCTTCGGCAGCCCCCTGTCGGTGGACGATTTCATCAAGAAGATCCAATACACCTATTATCCCGCGGAGGCCTTCAGGAAGCTGGCGCCGGACATTGCGCGCTTTGCGTACAAGGAGGGTCTCACCGGTCACGCCAGAAGCGCGCTGATCCGGCTGGAAGAGGAGGAGAGCAAATGAGCAGATTTTTCAGTGAGAAGTACCGGGACCTGACCCCCTACACCCCGGGCGAGCAGCCCAAGGTGATGAATGTAGTCAAGCTCAACACCAATGAGTGTCCCTTCCCGCCCTCCGAGCGGGCCAAGGCCTACGCCCTCGCCCACACCCGGGAACTGAACCTCTACCCCGAGCTGCAGTGCATCGACCTGAGAACCAAGATTGCCGAGATGCACGGCGTGTCGCCGGAGAACATCATCCTGGGCAACGGCTCGGACGAGCTGTTGAACTTTGCCACCATGGCCTTCTGCGACAGGGACACCCCCGCGGCCTTTGCCAACATCACCTACGGCTTCTACCCGGTCTATGCCGCGGTGAACCTCGTACCCTATGTGGAGATCCCCCTGCGCTCTGACTTCTCCATCGCGCCGGAGGACTACTTTGATCTCGGCGAGACCATCTTCCTGGCCAATCCCAACGCCCCCACCGGCATGTGCCTGTCGGTCGCGCAGATCGAGGAGATCCTCAAGCACAACCGAAACAACGTCGTGGTGGTGGACGAGGCCTATGTGGACTTCGGCGGTGAGACCTGCATCCCGCTCATCAAGCAGTACGACAACCTGCTGGCGGTGCAGACCTTCTCCAAGTCCCGCTCCATGGCGGGCGCGCGCCTGGGCTTTGCCGCGGGCAATGCGGCGCTGATTAATGACCTCAACGCCATGAAGTTTTCCATCAACCCCTACAACATCAACTCCATGACCATGGCCATGGGACTCGGCATTCTGGAGGACGAGGCGCAGACACAGGCCAACTGCCGCGCCATCATGGAAAACCGGGAATACACGGTATCCGAGCTTGAGAAGCTGGGCTTCCGGGTCCTTCCCTCCTCAGCAAACTTCATCTTTGCCGTCTCCGAGAAGATCGGCGGCAAGGAGCTCTACCTGAAGCTCAAGGAGCGCGGCGTGCTGATCCGGCACTTTGACAGGCCGGAGATCGCCGCCTGGAGCCGCATCACCATCGGCACGAGAGAACAAATGGACGTGTTTCTCAAAAACGTCCGCGAGATTCTGGAGGAACAGACATGAGACAGGCCACCATCAGCCGCAAGACCGGCGAGACCGATGTGGAGCTGACCCTGAATCTGGACGGCACCGGCGAGAGCGACGTCAACTCCGGCGTCGGCTTTCTCGACCACATGCTGACGCTCTTTGCCCGCCACGGGCGCTTTGACCTGGCCCTCTCCTGCCAGGGGGACACCCGCGTTGACGACCACCACAGCGTGGAGGACATCGGCATCTGTCTCGGCAAAGCCCTGGCGGAGGCGCTGGGCGACAAGCGCGGCATCTGCCGCTACGGCGACACCACCCTGCCCATGGACGAGGCTCTGGTGCTGACGGCGGTGGATCTCTCCGGCCGGAGCGTGCTCTGCTTTGATCTGGACATCCCCGCTGAGAAGGTCGGCAGCTTTGACACGGAGCTGGTGGAGGAGTTCTTCACCGCCCTGTGCTCCAACGCCGGGCTCACCCTGCATGTCAGAAAGCTCGCCGGGCGCAACAGCCACCACATCATCGAGGGCTGCTTCAAGTCCTTTGCCCGCTCGCTGCGCAAGGCCGTGGCCATCGACCCCGCCTTTGCCGACGAGGTGCCCTCCACGAAGGGGGTCCTCGCATGATCGCCATTGTCGATTACGGCGTAGGAAACCTCTTTTCCCTCAAGAGCTCCTTCGCGGCCATCGGGGCGGACGCCGTCGTTACAAGTGACCCAGAAGCCCTGCGCCGGGCCGACAAGATTCTGCTGCCGGGCGTGGGCGCCTTCGGCGACGCGGCGGACAAGCTGCGCGAGCGCGGCCTGGATCAAGTCGTCATTGAGCAGGTCAATGCGGGCAAGCCGCTGCTCGGCATCTGTCTCGGCATGCAGCTGCTCTTTGACCGGGGCTTTGAGTACGGGGAGCACGAGGGGCTGGGACTCATCCCCGGCAGCGTACGCCCCATCGCGGACGTGATCGGCCCGGGGCTGAAAATCCCCCACATCGGCTGGAACGCCCTGCATCTGGTACAGGGCGGCGGCCCCCTGCTGCGCTATACCAAGGAGGGGGACTGCGTCTACTTTGTCCACTCCTTCTATGCCGCTGAGTGTGACGAGGCCGTCATTGCCACGGCGGAATACGGCGCCGAGCTCACCGCCGCCGTGCAGCGGGAAAACGTCTTCGGCTGCCAGTTTCACCCCGAGAAGAGCGGCCCCGTGGGCCTGAACATTCTCCGCGCCTTTTCTGAACTGTAAGCTGTCCGGCTCTTTCGAGCCGGTTCGAATCATTTCTATCAACAGGAGGGAGCACCATGCTGATTTTTCCGGCGATTGATCTCTATGAAGGCAAGGCCGTGCGCCTGTACAAGGGCGACTACGAGCAGATGACCGTCTACAGCGACAGCCCCATTGAGCTGGTGGAGGACTTTGTGGAGCAAGGGGCCAAGCACCTGCACCTGATCGATCTGGAGGGCGCCAAGACCGGCAAGACCCCGAACCTGGAGCTGATCCGCGACATCCGCGCGCTCTCGCCGCTGTTTACCCAGGTGGGCGGCGGCATCCGCAGCATGGACGTCGTCGACGCCTATCTCGGCGCGGGCGTGGACCGGGTCATTCTCGGCACCGCCGCGGTCACCGACCCGGTGTTTCTGGAGGAGGCCATCAAGGAGTTCGGCGATAAGATCGCCGTCGGCGCCGACATCAAAAACGGCTACATCGCCATCAGCGGCTGGACCGAGAGCTCCGGCATCGACGCCTTCTCCTTCTGCCGCCGTATGCAGGATCTGGGCGTCAAGACCCTGATCTGCACCGACATCTCCCGCGACGGCGCCATGCAGGGCACCAACCGCAACCTCTACCGCACCCTGTCCAAGCGGCACAATATGAACATCATCGCCTCCGGCGGTGTCTCCTCCATCGAGGATATCCGCGCCCTGCGCGACATGGAGCTGTACGGCGCGGTCATCGGCAGGGCTTATTACACCGGCGCCATCAAGATCTCCGAGGCGCTCGAGGTGGCCAAATGATCACCAAGCGCATCATCCCCTGCCTGGACGTGAAAAACGGCCGGGTGGTCAAGGGGGTCAATTTTCAGGGGCTCAGCGACGTGAGCTCCCCCGTGGAGCTGGGCAAGTACTACAGCGACAACGGGGCCGACGAGCTGGTGTTCTATGACATCACCGCCTCGGCTGAGGGGCGGCGGCTCTTCACCGGTATCCTGACAAAGGTGGCGGAGACCATCTTTATTCCCCTCACCGTGGGCGGCGGCATCAACACCCTGGACGACTTTGACCGCGTGCTCAAGTGCGGGGCCGACAAGGTCAGCGTCAACTCCGGCGCCATCCGCAATCCGCAGCTCATCTTTGAGGCCGCCAAGCGCTACGGCGACCAGTGTGTGGTGTTGTCGGCGGACGTGAAACGGGTGGACGGGGTCTTCCGCGTCTTTGCCAAGGGCGGGCGGGAGAACACCGGCATGGAGGCCATCGAATGGATCCGAAAGGGCGTGTCCCTCGGCGCGGGCGAGATCGTGGTCAACTCCATTGATACCGACGGCGTGAAGCAGGGCTTTGACCTGGAGATGCTGGACGCGGTGTGCTCCGCCGTCTCCGTGCCCGTGATCGCCAGCGGCGGCGCCGGCTGCATTCAGGACTTTGTCACGCTCTTTGAGACCCTGCCCCGGGTGGACGCGGGTCTTGCCGCCTCCATCTTCCACTTTGGCGAGGTCGCCATCCCCGATCTCAAGCGTGAGCTCAAACGACACAACATCCCCGTAAGAGAGGTTTAATTTGTGGTAAATATCGACCAACTGAAATTTGACGAGCGGGGGCTCATCCCCGCCATTGTGGTGGACGCCGCCTCCCGGCGGGTGCTGACCCTGGCCTACATGAGCCGGGAGAGTCTGCAGATTTCCATGGAAAAGGAGCTGACGTGCTTCTTCTCCCGCTCCCGCCAGGAGCTCTGGCTCAAGGGAGAGACCAGCGGCAACTGGCAGCACATCGTCTCCATCACCGCCGACTGCGACATGGACGCGCTGGAAGTGGTCGTGGAGCCCGATGGCCCGGCCTGCCACCTGGGGACCTTCTCCTGCTTTGAAAACCCCGTCTGGCAGTCCGAGACCAGAAACGACTTCACCCTGGAGGGCCTCTATCAGCTTCTGGAGGGCCGCAAGCGCGACATGCCCGAGGGCTCCTACACCAGCTATCTCTTTGAAAAGGGTCTGGACAAGATCCTCAAAAAGGTGGGCGAGGAGTGTACCGAGGTCATCATCGCCGGCAAAGCGGAGGACCGGCGCGAGACGGTCTATGAGATCGCGGATCTGGCCTACCATGTAATGGTTTTGATGGTTGAGGCCGGCATCCCGCTCAAAGAGGTAATAAGGGAGCTTGCCTCCCGGCATGTGATCGACCACAAGGTCAAGCAGGAAAAGATGGTGTGACATGGCGACCTGGAGAATACGCTGCATCAGCATTGTCTCCCTCTCCCACGGCATGCTGGGTGAGCCCTACGCCAGGCACGAGCTGGAGCTGGGGCTGAAACGGCTGGAGAGTTACGGGGTCAAGGTGAAGTTTACCGACCACGCCCTGGCGGGGGCCCGGTATCTCGCGGCGCACCCCGAGGCCCGGGCCGCGGACTGGCTGCAGGCCTTCCGGGACGAGGAGACGGACATGATCCTCACCGCCATCGGCGGCGACGACACTTACCGCCTGCTGCCCTATCTCTTCGGAAATGACGAATTGAAAGACGCCCTGGAGCAGAAGGTCTTCCTGGGCTTTTCCGACACCACCACCAATCACTTCATGCTCCAGAAGCTGGGTCTGCCGAGCTTCTACGGCCAGGCCTTTCTGCCGGATGTATGCGAGCTGGGGTCCGGGATGCTGCCCTACTCCCGACGGTATTTTGAGGAGCTGCTCGCCACCCGGCAGATCCGGGAGATCACCCCCAGTCCCGTCTGGTATGAGAGCCGGAAGGCCTTCGGCCCCGACGCCCTGGGTACCGTGCCTGTCGAGCATGAAAACCGCGGCTTTGAGCTGCTGCAGGGGCCGGCGGTGTTCTCCGGGACGATCCTCGGCGGCTGCATCGACACGATCTTTGACTACTTTGATCCCACGCGCTACCCCGACTCCCCCGCCCTCTGCGAAAAGTACGGCCTCTTCCCCGCCGCCGAGGACTGGGAGGGCAAGATCCTGCTGCTGGAATCCAGCGAGGAAAAGCCCGCGCCGGAGAAGGTCCGCGCTGCGCTGGAGCATCTCAAGCGCCGCGGCGTGTTCGAGGCCGTCAGCGGCATTCTTGTGGGCCAGCCCCAGGATCTGGCCTACGATCAGGAGTACCGCGCGATTCTGAAAGAAACCGTGGCAAACCCCGATCTGCCCATTCTCTGCAATCTGCCCGTCGGCCACAGCACGCCCCGCTTCATCATGCCCTTCGGGGTTCAGTGCGCCGTGGACGCGGGCAAGCAGAAGCTCAGCTTTGACTGGGACGCCTGAAAAGAGGGGCTGTCTCATACCGATATCTGATAGAAAGGCCGGAAAGAATTTCCGAGATTCTTATCGGGTATCCGTTTCAGAAGGCAGCCCGAAAAAAGTGAAGAAATAACGACAGCCGGCTCTTGAGAAAGAGTCGGCTGTCGGTTTATTGTGCACAGCAGCTTGAATGGGTCGCAGGAAAGGGGGGCATCACAAAACGCCGTTCTTGTTTCTTTGCCTGTATCAGTCGACGCGCTCGTCGCCCCAGAAGAAGAGGGCCACGGTGCCGGGGCCCGTGTGGGCGCCGATGAGGCCGCCGATGTTGTTGATGAGTACCTTGCCGCTCAGCTTGGGGAACTTCTCCTCCACCAGCGCGGCCACAGCCTCCGCGTCCTCGCGGCAGGCGGACATGGAGATGAAGCACTTGCCGCTGTAGTCGGTGCCGTTTTCCGCGTGCTCCACCATGCGCGCCACGATCTCCCGGATGACGTTTTTCTTGGTGCGGATCTTGCTGCGGGGGATGAGCCGGCCCAGGTTGTCCATGTTCAGCAGCGGGCAGATCTGCAGCACGCCGCCGAAGAAAGCCGCGGTCTTGGAGATGCGGCCGCCGCGGACGTAGCTGGACAGGTCCGTGGAGAAGAACCAGTGGTGCAGCTTGAGGCGGTTTTCCGTCACCCAGTCGGCAAGCTCTTTGGCGCTCATGCCGTTGTCGCGCATGGCGGCGGCGGTATCGAGGATCAGGCCGTAGCCGGAGGAGGCGCCCAGCGAGTCGACGACGTAGATCTCCCTCTCGGGGAAGCGCTCCTTGACGATCAGAGCGGCGTTGGCCGCGGAGCCGTAGGTGCCTGAAATGCCGGAGGAGAGGGAGACATGGACGATATCCAGCCCCTGTTCGCAGAAGGCGCTGAAGTAATCCACATACTCGCCGATGCTGATCTGCGAGGTGGAGGTGGATGCGCCCTTGGCCATGCGGGCGTACATCTCGTCGGCGGGCATGGACTGGCCCAGGTCATCCGGGTAGACGACGCCGTCGAGGGTGAAGTGCATGCAGATGTACTTGACATCGATGCGCTCAAAGTGCTCCTTGCTGAGGTCGGCCGAGGAGCAGCCGGATAGAACATAAGAAGCCATGATTCGTTTTCCTTTCTCGTTCTGGATTTGATCCTATTATACAGGACAGGCGGGCAGAGGTCACTC
>ONPY01000005.1 GCA_900319835.1 uncultured Eubacteriales bacterium
ACTCGTCGGATCGACAGACTTGATGTAGTTGTCCTCCAAAGCTCTCCCCCGCTTTCCATCGCGCAGCGATCATTTGAATGGAATAAAGTTTAAGGAGGAACGGTTAAAACCTTTCCTCCTTAAGCTTCAAGCTTCTTTACTTGCTCTCCTCAACGGCGATGACGGTACGGCCCTTGTACTGACCGCAGGCCTTGCAGGCACGATGAGGCATGCAGAAAGCGCCGCAGTTGGGGCACTTGACGACATTGGGAGCGGTGAGCTTCCAAACGGAAGAACGTCTCTTGTCACGTCTCTGTCTCGATACTTTTCCTTTTGGGACTGCCATGTTGACACCTCCTGTTGACAGCTGTTCTGAGCAGCTTCTTTTTTAGATTCGCCTATTTATCCAAAAGCTGCTCAAGCACAGCAAATCTTGGATCAATGGATTTCCGGCACCCGCAGGGGCCGAGGTTCAGGTTTTTGCCGCAGCTGGGGCAGAGGCCCTTGCAGTCCTCCCTGCAGAGGAACTTGGTCTCCATATCCAGCACGAACAGTGTGGAGAGGATCTCATCGAGATCGACCCCGTCGTCCACCAGCGTGAAAAGATCCGGGTTGTCCTCGGGATTCTCCTCCACGATGGTGGCGTCGAGCTCCGTCTCCTTCACGCTCTCGAACTCCTCGCCGCAGCGGTCGCAGATACAGATCAGCTCCGCCGTGAGCGTGCCCTCGAGAGTGAGGATGCCGGCCTCGTTGTAGACGCGGCCCTCCGCATGGGGCTTGGCCTTGTAAGCCCGGATCTGGGGGAAATCCAGCCCCTCGGTCTCCAGCTCACAGGAGAAGGGAACCCAGGCGCCGGGAACTTCAATAATCTCTCTCAGATTCAGCCTCATACAAAAGCACCTCGCATAGTCGCCCTAGTATTATAGTTTATGTGTCAAGACTTGTCAACACAATTTTGCATTGAAAAAACGGGAAAAACTAGAAAAAAACGTCCCCTCTTTTCCCCGCGCTCTTGTGCATTTTCGCGTCCGCAGATCCGCCTTGCGCCGCGGGCCCTTCAGGGCTATAATGGGGAAAAACGCGAAAGGATCGCTCCCTCCATGAAAGAACTCACCATCCGCACAAACGACGCCGGTCAGCGGCTGGATCGCTTTGTGGGCAAGGCCGTGCCCCTGCTGCCGGAATCCCTGTTGCAAAAGTACATCCGGCTCAAGCGCATCAAGCTCAACGGCAAGGGCGCCAAGCGTGACACCCGGCTGCAGGCGGGCGACGTGCTGCAGCTGTACATCAACGACGAGTTCTTTGAAAAGCCCCGGGAGGACAACGCCTGGCTCAAGGTGGGCACCCCGAAGCTCAATATCGTCTATGAGGATGAGAATATCCTGCTGCTGGACAAGAAGCCGGGCGTGCTCTGCCACAGCGCCGGGGTCTGGGACTACAACACGCTGATCGCCAACGTCCAGGCCTACATGGCCCAAAAGGGCGAGTGGAAGCCGAAGGAGGAACACGCCTTCGCCCCCGCCCTCTGCAACCGCATCGACCGCAACACCGGCGGCATCGTCATCGCCGCCAAAAACGCCGAGGCCCTGCGCATCCTCAACGACAAGATCCGCGACCGGGAGATCGAGAAATACTACCTCTGTGCCGTGCGCGGCAGGCCGAAGCCCCCGGAGGGGCGACTGGAAAACTATTTGTTCAAGGACGCCCAGAAAAACCAGGTCTTTGTAAAAAGCAGACCGGAGCCCGGCGCCAAAACCGCCGTGACGGAGTACCGTCTGCTGAAAACCCAGGGCCCGCTGTCGCTGGTGGAGTGTCACCTGCTCACCGGGCGTACGCATCAGATCCGCGTCCAGATGGCCCACGCGGGCTGGCCGCTTCTCGGGGACGGCAAGTACGGCAGCGAGCGCTTCAACAAAGACTATGAGGAAAAGGGCCAGGCGCTCTACTCCTACCGGCTGGTGTTCTCCTTCCCCACCGAGGCGGGGATCCTGGAATACCTGCGCGGAAAGGAATTTCGGGTGCAGAAGGTGGACTTTGCCGAGACCTACTTCGGCGTGACCGATCTGAATATCTGAAAACCGGAGGCTTTCGCCTCCGGTTTTCTTATTTAATAGATGGTGCCGTCCTCGAGGGGCTCGCCGTCGTAGGTCATGTTGCGGCAGCCGTAGGCCGACCAGATGTAGCCCGGGATGTCGTGGATGTTGCAGTGATCGGCGCTGACGCCCACGCAGTCGCTGAAGCTGAAGGCGCCATAGGTGCAGTGGTGGATCTCTGTATACCGCACACTCAGATCCCGGCTGGAGTAGGCGCTTACGCCCAGCACGCCGCAGCCGTAGAGAGAACAGTCCTGAATGGAGACGCCGTTGCAGTTCATGAAGTTGAGCACGCCGCCCGCGCACTCGCCGGGGTCCTGGGTGTGGCCGGCGGTGAAATTGGAGAGGGTGAGCTTGCTGCAGCTTTCAAAGCTGAAGACGTCCGCGTAGCGGGGCTCGGCCGTGACAGTGGCCCGGTGGGGTCCGCCGGCGGTGAGGGTGAAGTTGTCCAGATTCCGCAGGACCAGGCCCGGCCCATCGTAGCAGTTCATCCAGTAATAGTACCCGTCGCCGGTGTAGCTGCCGTAGCCGGTCGCGTCGGCGAGGTTGTAGATCCCGTCCTCCAGGTAAATGGTGACGCCCGGGGCGATGGAAGCCAGCAGCTCATCCACATTGGTCACATGGATCATCCCGTCGGCCGAGGGCTCCACCGGGGCGGTGTCCGGAACCTTTTCCGCCGGGGGCGTCCAGCTCACGTCGCCGTCCGCGGCCATGCTGTACAGGGCATAGTCCTCCAGGGTCTCCCCCTCGGCGTTCACGACTCTCTTGCTCTTGCTCCACTCCTCAAAGTACCACGCACCGGAATTGTTCCGGAAGGTGCAGCTCTCCACGGTGATGGGCTGGGGATCGGCAAAGAACATGCCGCCGAACGCGTTGTCCCTGACCTCACAGCCGCCGAGGTAGATTTCGCTGGTGTCGCTCCAGATCAGCGAGCTGCCGGAGCAGTTGCGGACCAGGCAGTTCGTCACTGCGCCGCTGCTGCCGGAGAACCAGAAAATGCCGTTGTAATTCTCAATGCCGTAGACGGTGCAGCCGTCAATCTGCACCCCGGACGACTGGATCGCCGAGGACGCGCCGTAGCTGCAGTCCCGGATCACACTGTCCCGGACGGTGAGATTCCGGCAGTAGCTCAGCTCCGTGCCGTAGGTGCCGCAGCCGTAGAGGTCGCAGCGATCCACCTCCACATCGGTGCAGTTGGTAAAGTTCAGCACCGCGCCCGTGCAGGTGCCGGCGCCGTCGGTATGGCCGGCGGTAAAGCCCTCAAAGCGGAGGTTCCGGCAGCTCTCAAAGCGCATCACCGCCGCATAGCGCGGGGCCGTGACGATCTCGATCCCCGGCTTGTCGGCCACGATGCTGAAGTTGACCAGGTTATACACCGTCAGCTCGTAGCCGTCGTAGATGTTGTTCCAGTCGTAGTAGTCCCCGCCGAAGTTGCCGTAGCCCAGGGCCTGGCTCAGGTTGTAGCTGCGCCCGGTGAGGTGGACCTCCGTGTCGGGCCGCAGCGCCTTGAGCAGGTCCTCCGTCGTGGCGGCATAGACCACGTTCCTGTCGCCCGGCGCGGCCGTGGCCTCCGGCGCCGTCTCCTCGGCGGCGTCAGGCCCGCTCTGGTCCGGGGCCGCCGCGGCAGGGCTCTCTTCCGGGGCGGGCGCCGCAGCGCTCCCGTCCGTCTTTGCCGCGGGCGCCGCGCACGCGCACAGCAGCAGGGCGCAGATCAACAGGATCAGAACACCTGTTCTGGTGATTCTTTTCTCTCTCATTTGAAAGTCCTTCCTTTCCAGAAAGCATGCTGCGAAAAGGGGTTTCCGTATAGAGGGACGCTGAAAAAACCAAAAAGTTTCCACACGCGCGCGGAGAACCGGAGAGTTTTCAATTTAATTACAAAATTTTTCTTAAGAATTACAAAATTGCTTTGACAAATGACAAATTGAGGTTTACAATAACAGCAGTATACAGGATGTCTGTGTATAATCTCACCATGAAAGAGGACATTACCATGAAGAATAGAATGATTGCTCTGGTCCTTGTGATCCTGATGCTCTCGGCGCTGACCGCCTGCGGCAAGTCGGAGCCCGCTCCCGCCGCCACTGAGGCGCCCGCCGTTGAAGCCCCCGTTGAAGAGGCCGCCCCTGCCGAAGAGGCCGCGCCCGCCGAGGAAGCGCCTGTTGAGGAGGCGCCCGCGCCCGCTGAGGCACCCGCCGAGGCACCCGGCATTGAGCCCGACTCCGGCGAGTACACCAAGGTCAGTGAGGCCAAGGGCTTCTCCGTCCGCTTTGACAGCAAGTATGTGGCCAGTGAGCTGCCCGGCAGCGGCAACATCAAGATCGACGCCAACACCGATATGACCGCCATCCCCGGCTCCATCCCCTATGTCACCGTCTCCCTCTACAGCAAGGAAGACGCTGAAGACGCTGTCAGCTTTCTGAAGAATCTCGCCGATGCGACGTCGGATCTCGGCAAGAAGCTGGAGACCAAGCCCGGCGAGCCCAAAAAGGTCGAACTGGGTGACCGCGATATCTACTACATCTTCTACACCTACAAGGATACCGATCTCAACGGTGTCATTGCCAGCGCTTTCTACGCGGAGAACCTGGCCAACGGTGACGTGGCGGTCTTCAATTCCCTGGCCCTGCAGGAGGACACCTCCGTGGTGGACGGCATTCTGAACCTGGCCGTCAACAGCTTCACCCTTGTCGACTGATTGCCCTTTCGTCAAGCCAATCGGCACGCCCGTCCGGGCGTGCCGTTTTTTGTTATCCTCTCGCCTGGTTCTCAAGCTCGCTGACGTGCATGTACTCGTCGTAGGTGCAGCGGCGGTCGATGATGCCGTCGTCGTTGATCTCGATGATGCGATTGGCAACCGTCTGGGTCAGCTGGTGGTCGTGGCAGGAGAAGATGATGTTGTACTTGAAGGCCTCGAGGCCGTTGTTGAGCGCTGCGATACTCTCGAGATCCAGGTGGTTGGTGGGCTGGTCAAGCAGCAGGAAGTTTGCCCCGGAGAGCATCATGCGCGAGAGCATGCACCGCACCTTTTCCCCGCCGGAGAGGACCTTGACCTGCTTATACACATCGTCCCCGGAGAAGAGCATGCGCCCAAGGAAGGTGCGCAGATAGCTCTCCCGCTTGTCCTCGGAGAACTGGCGCATCCAGTCGATCAGATCATAGTCGCAGCTGTCAAAGTAGCTGTTGTGGTCCTTGGGGAAATAGCTGGGCTCGATGCTGGCGCCCCATTTGACGCTGCCGGAGTCCGGCTCCTCCTCCCCCATGAGGATCTTGTAGAGCATCGTGACAGCAAGCTCGTTCTTCCCCACCAGGGCGATCTTGTCCTCCTTGCCCACAATGAAGCTGATCTTGTTCAGGAGCTTGACCCCGTCCACGGTCTTCGAGACCTCGGTGACGAAGAGCCGGTCCTTGCCGGGCTCCCGGTTGGCCTTGAAGCCCACCCAGGGGTAGCGCCGCCCGGAGGCGGGCAGCTCCTCCACGGTGATCTTGTCCAGCAGCTTGCGGCGGGAGGTGGCCTGACGGGACTTGGACTTGTTGGCGGAAAAGCGCGCAATAAAGGTCTGCAGCTCCTGAATTTTCTGCTCGGCCTTCTTGTTCTGGTCCCGGATCAGCTTCTGGATCAGCTGGCTGGACTCATACCAGAAATCGTAGTTGCCGACGTACATCTTGATCTTGCCGTAGTCGATGTCCACGATGTGGGTGCAGACGTTGTTGAGAAAATACCGGTCGTGGCTGACCACGAGGACTGTCCCCTCGTAGTCCATCAGGAAATCTTCCAGCCACACCACGCTCGCCAGGTCCAGGTTGTTGGTGGGCTCATCCAGCAGTATCACGTCCGGGTGGCCAAAGAGGGCCTGTGCCAGCAGCACCTTGACCTTCAGGCGCGGGTCCGTGTCGCGCATGAGATTCTGGTGCAGGCTTACGTCCACGCCCAGCCCCTGGAGGATACGGCCAGCGTCACTTTCAGCCTCCCAGCCACCGAGCTCGGCAAACTCCTCCTCCAGCTCCGCGGCGCGGATGCCGTCGTCATCGTCAAAGTCCGGCTTGTCGTAGATGGCATCCTTCTCCTTGCCGCACGCATACAGGCGCATATTCCCCATGATCACCGTCTCCAGCACGGTGTAGTCGTCATAGAGGCTCTGGTTCTGCTTGAGCACCGACATGCGCCGCTTGGGGTCCAGCACCACGCTGCCGGAGGTGGGCTCCAGCTCCCCGGAGAGGATCTTGATGAAGGTGGATTTGCCGGCGCCGTTTGCGCCGATGATGCCATAGCAGTTGCCCGTGGTGAAGTTGAGATCCACCTTGGAAAACAGCACGCTGGGTCCAAACTGCATCGACAGGTCGTTTACACTGAGCATAGCGTCTTTCTCCGTTTCGTTTGTTGTTATTTTTATTATAACGGCTGGGCAGAGGGCCTGTCAATGCTGGGCGGAATCCTTGACTTTTCTCTCCCCGCAGGGTAAACTGATTGAGTTATCACAAAGGAGAGATCGTATGCCGGACTCCCAAAAGACCTCCAAAACCGAATACCTTCTGGCCGTCCTGCTGCTTTTGGTTCTGGTGGCGTATGCTCTGCTCTTCGGCTTTCTCAATTTCCGGGGCTTTGCCCGGCTCGCGCTGGCCGATATGTATGCGGACACGCTCTGCGCCCGCCTGATGTGGGAGGCAAAGTCTCTCTTCCCCAGGCGTTTCCTCTTCGGCAACCAGTTTTACGTGGTTGCGACGCCGGTGCTCGCCGCCCTGTTCTACGGGCTCTGCGGCAGAATGAACACCGCCATGGCCCTGGCCACCACAGTCATGAGTCTGCTGATTCTTCTCAGCATGGACTGGATGCTGCGCCCGGTGCTGAAAAAGCCCTGGCAGCGGCTTGCTGCCCTGCTGGCCTTTGTGGGGCTGCTCTTCGGCCCCGGCAGCGCCCGGCGGGAGGACGGAACCCAGCTCTTCTTCGTGCTGTGCAGCTATTACGCCTGCTATGTCATCACGGAATTTGTGGTGCTGGGCGACTATGCCCGCGCCCGTCTCTCCGGCGACCGGCGGCTGCCCGCGCTGCTGCTGGCCGCGTTTCTCTGCTTCTGCACCGGGATGCAGAGCCTGCGGCAGACCTGTATCACCGTGCTGCCCCTGCTGGGGTTTGAGGGGATCGGGCTGCTGCGCCGCCTTATCCGGCATGAGCCTGCCTTTCCCCCCAAGCGCCGTCCTGTGCTGGCGCGCGCCGGGGTCTACACGCTGGCAAACCTCCTGGGGCTTGTCGCCATCCGGCTGATTCATCCCCTGCAGCACACCATCTACCGGGGCTCTTCCCTGTTCTCCGGCTCCTCGCTCGCACAGGAGCTGGCGGAAGTCCGGAAGGCACTCACCGTCGTCACGGGATATGAATACACCAAGTCCGCCATCGGCGGGCCGTTCTTCACGGTGATGTTCGTCTTCTGTCTGCTGCTGGTCATCTGGGCCCTGGCGCTGCTGCTGCGCGCCTGGCGGCGTGAGGCCGACGCCTCCGCCCTTTTCTGGCTTACAAGCCTGCTCGCCTGCGCGGCGGTGATTGCCGCCTCGCTCTTTACCTCCGTCAGTCTGCGGGCCATCTACCTCTTCCCTTGGTACTTTCTGCCCGCGCTGAGCTACGCGGTGCTGGCGGCCCGGATCCGCCCGCTCTACACGAAGCTCGTCACCGGCTGTCTGATCCTGCTTGCCGCCTGCAACCTCTACTTCAGCTACCGCAACGACGTGGAGGCGGTGCTCTCCGAGGTGCCCACCCCTGCGCAGCAGGTCTGCGATTACGCGCTGGAAAACGGCTACCGGTATCTCTATGGGAATCAGTCCCTGGGCGCGCCGCAGATCGCAGTGTACTCCGACGGCAGGCTGATTGCCGGCTGCTGGGAGGATGCGTGTATTTTCAAAGTCTCCCCCCACATCAACATCCGGGACATCTACCACTACCACGGAGATGTGGAGCACGCGCTCTTCGTCTTTCTCCCCTGGGAGCTGGAGGACGCGCTGGCCGAGGCGGCCGCCAACGGCACGGAGCTCACACTGATCGGCCAATACGGGCAGTATGCGGTCTACTCCTCCTCCCGCCAACTGCTCTACCCCATCACCGAGACGATCGACTTCAATCCGGAATACAACTGATGATGTAAAAAAAGACCTCGCGGCCGCGGCCGCGAGGTCTTTTTTGCATCTTGCGTTTACTTGCCAAAGTAATTGATGATGTGGCGCGGGCAGATGTCGGCGCAGTGACCGCACTGGACGCACTTGCTGACGTCCACCACAGCCAGGTTGTCCTTGACCACGATGGCGTCGGCGGGACACTCGCGCTGGCACTTCATGCAGCCGATGCAGCCGAAGTCGCACATCTTCATGACCCTGGCGCCCTTGTCGCGGTTGGAGCAGGCGGGCATGATCTTCTGACTCTCGGGGATCAGCTTGACAATGCTCTTGGGGCAGATGTCGACACAGGCGCCGCAGCCGACGCACTTCGAGCGGTCGACCTTGGCCACGCCGTCGACAATGTGCATGGCGTCGAACTGGCAGGCGCGCACGCAGTTACCGAGACCCACGCAGGCGAAGGTGCAGGTCTTGTTGCTCTTGCCGCCGAAGAGCATGGCGGCCTGGCAGTCCTGGGGGCCGGAGTAGTTGAAGCGCATCTCCGCATGTCCCTCGGTGCCGGAGCAGGGGACGAAGGCCACCATCTTCTCAGCCGCGTCGTTGGCGACGCCCATAATCGCCGCCACCTTGGCGGCCGTCTCAGCGCCGCCGGCGACACAGCGATTGCAGGGTGCCTCTCCCTTGGCGACCGCCGCGGCATAGCCGTCACAGCCGGGATAGCCGCAGCCGCCGCAGTTGGCGCCGGCCAGAGCCTCGCGCACCGCGGCCTGCTTGGGGTCAACCTCCACATGGAAGACCTTGGAGGCCAGAGCCAGCAGGCAGCCAAAGATGCCGCCCAAAATGCCGAGGACCAGGATCGATTTCAGAATCGTCATCATATTCGCAACCCCTCCTTACAGCGGAATGGACATGCCGCTGAAGCCCATGAAGGCCAGCGCCACCAGCGCTGCGGAAACCAGGCAGATGGAGAAGCCCTCAAAGCACTCGGGATAGTCGGCAAACTCCACGCGCTCTCGCACGCTGGCAAAGAGCACGATGGCCAGCATGAAGCCGATGCCGCCGGTGATGCCGTAGACCAGAGACTCGATGAAGTTGTACTTGTTCTGCACGTTCAGCAGCACCACGCCCAGCACAGCGCAGTTGGTGGTGATCAGGGGCAGATAGATGCCCAGGGCGGAATACAGCGACGGGACGGACTTTTTCAGGAACATCTCCACCAGCTGCACCAGCGCCGCGATGACCAGGATGAAGGCCAGGGTCTGCAAAAACTCCAGCCCCAGCTTCACCAGGATGTACTCGTTGATGACCCAGCAGATGGCGGAGGCCAGACCCATGACGAACACGACGGCAAGGCCCATGCCGATGGCGGTGTCCACCTTGTTGGAGCAGCCCAGGAAGGGGCAGCAGCCCAAAAACTGCGAGAAGATAAAGTTGTTGATCAGGATTGCGCCGAGGGAGATCGTAATGATTTTACTGAGCATGATTACTCAACCTCCTTTTCCTGCGCCGCAGCTTCCTCTTCGGCCGCCTTCTTTTTCTTTTCGGCCTTTTTCAGGAAGTACTGCATCACGGCCAGCAGGCAGCCCAGCGTGAGGAAGCCGCCGAAGGGCAGGGACATGATCGACGCGCCGTATTCGGACGGGAAGATCTGGATGCCGCCGCCGGTGCCGTCGAGTGTGAAGCGGAAGCCGTTGGCCACGTCGATCAGGCCGCCGCCGAAGCGGCCGGCGCCGATCAGCTCGCGCACGACGCACATGATGATCAGCACACAGGTGTAGCCCAGGCCCTGGAAGATGCCGTCAAAGAAGCAGGCGCCCACGGGCATCTTCTGGCAGAAGGCCTCCGCGCGGCCGATGATGATGCAGTTGACGACGATCAGCGGGATAAAGACACCAAGCGCCTCACTCAACGCGGGGACAAAGGCCTGCAGCAGCAGATCCACAATGGTGACGAACGCCGCGATGACCACCACGAAGATGGCCAGGCGGATCTCGCCGGGGATGATCTTCCGGATCAGGGAGATGACCACGTTGCAGCAGGTAAGGATGATCAAAACGGACAGGCCCATGCCCACGCCGTTGAAGAGCGTCGTCGTGATGGCCATGGTGGCACACATGCCGATCTGCTGGACAAGGACGGGGTTATTGGTAATCAGGCCTTCGGTAAACTGTTTCTTCGGATTCATTCAGCCATTCCTCCTTAACCCAGAGATTTGACGACCCGGATGGACTCCGCCACCGCGCCGGTGATGGCCCGGGAGGTGATGGTCGCGCCGGTGAGGGCGTCGATGCTGCCGCCGGCATTGGCAAGGGCGATGCTCTCGTCCTGGCCCACGAACTGCTTGCGGAAGTTCACGCCGACCTCGCCGGTGCTGGCGGCGTTGGCGCCGAGGCCGGAGGTCTCGGAATGCTCGATCACGGAGATGCCGGTGCAGGTAAGGTCCGGGCTGACGCCCACGGCCAGGGTGATGTTGCCCTGCGCGCCGGAGAAGGTGGAAGTGACCACATGGCCGGCGCCGTTGGTGGCTTTGTGGATGCTGTCCACGGTGGGGAAGGCGTCCTTGTCATAGCCGACTTCCTCGTAGGCGTCCGCTTTCATGACGGCGGAGAAGGCCTCGGCCGTCTTGGCCTGGGCCTGGGCCTCGATGCGCTCGTAGGTCATCTCGTTGACCACGCCCAGAACGCCCGCCGCGATGGCGCAGACCAGGAACAGCACAAGGGTGAGCTTGAGAATCTTGTTCATTGGGCAGCCTCCTTTTTCGCGGCCTTCTTGGCGGCTTTCTCGGCGGCAATGTCCTCTCTGGAGACGCCGAACTGGTGGCGGTGGCAGGCCTTGTCAAGTGCCCAGGTGCAGAGGTTCATGATCAAGATGGCGTAGGAGCAGCCCTCCGCGAAACCGCCGAAGTAACGGATCAGCATGGTCAGCGCGCCGATGCCGAAGCCGTAGATGGCCTGGCCCCAGCGGGTGACGGGGCTGGTGGAGTAGTCGGTCGCCATGAAGATGCCGGTGAACATGACGCCGCCGGCCAGGACGTTCTCCAGCATCCAGTCGAAACGGCTGTAGCCCGCGTGACCGCCGAGGAAGGAGATCAGGGCCACAGTGCCGATGACGACGGCGGGGATACGCCAGCGGATGACCTTCCGCACGATGAGGTAGGCCGCGCCCGCGAGGATGGCCAGGGCGCTGATCTCACCGATGGAGCCGGGCACACGGGCGCCCAGGAACATCTCCGCCAGGGAGAAGGGCAGCGGATCGCCCTTGTACAGGTAGCTCAGCGGGGTCGCCATGGTGACGCCGTCAACGATGACGACGGTGAGCGTCCCGGCATAGGAGGCCGTCAGAAACGCGCGGCCTGCCAGGGCGGGGTTCAGGAAGTTCTTGCCGATGCCGCCGTAGAGCTGCTTGACGACCACGATGGCGAAGAAGTCGCCGATCACGACCATCCACCAGGGTGTCTGGGGCGGCAGCACCATCACCAGCAGCAGGCCGGTGACGGCGGCGGAGAAATCGTCGATCGTGATGGACTTGTGCAGGAGCTTGCGGTAGCCCCACTCGAAGAACACGGCGGCGGCCATGCTGGTGAGGATCAGCACCAGCACGTGCAGGCCGAAGCGGTAAACGCCGACGGCGGCCACAGGGACGCAGGCGATGATCACGTCGCTCATCAGGCGGCGGGTATCGACCTTGGTACGCACCTGGGGCTGGTAGGCTACGTCAAAGACGATTCTTTCATGATTCTCGTTCATACCTTTGCCTCCTTTTTGGCGGCTTCCGCCTCAGCCTTGGCCTTTGCCTTGGCGGCACGCATCTGGATCATGACCTTCGAGGTCTTGAAGGCATGGGTCAGGGGCATTCTGGCCGGGCAGTTGTAAGTGCAGCTGCCGCACTCGAAGCAGTCGGTGACATGGTAGCGATTGAGCATGTCAAAGTCGCGCTTCTTGTAGTAGAGGTACATATACACCGGCTCGAGGTGCATGGGACATACGGTGATGCATTTGCCGCAGCGGATGCAGGTGGGGTTCTCCTCGTTCTTGTCCTCATCCTCGGTGAAGAACAGCACGCCCGCGGTGCCCTTGACGGTGACCGCCTCAAGCGTGGTGGCGCAGATGCCCATCATGGGGCCGCCGAGGACGATCTTGCGCGGGGTCTTGACGAAGCCGCCGCACTGCTCGGCGATATGTTCAAAGGAGGTGCCGACCCGCGTCAGCGCGTTGACGGGCGCGGCCAGGGCGCTACCGCCGTAGGTGACGATACGCTCCACCACGCTCTTGCCCTCATAGCAGGCCTGGTAGATGGCGTAGGCGGTGCGGGTGGAAATGACATTGCAGCCGACGCCAGAGGGCAGCCCGCCGGGCTTGACCTCACGGTTGGTGATGGCCTTGACCTGCATCTTCTCGCCGCCCTGGGGGTACTTGACGTTCTCGGGCACGATCTCCACGCCGTACTTGGCGGGGTTGAGGGAGTTGAGCAGGTCGATGGCGTCCTGCTTGTTCTTCTCGATGCCGTAGTAGGCCTTGTCCACACCCTGGGCGATGCGCGCCAGCTCAATGCCGCGCAGCAGCTGCTCGGGGAAATTGAGCATGGTCAGATGGTCGCCGTTGAGATAGGGCTCGCACTCGGCGCCGTTGATGATCAGGGTGTCCACCTTGCCGATGCCGCCGCGGATCTTCAGCGCCGTGGGGAACATGGCGCCGCCCATGCCGACCACGCCCGCCTCGCGGATGCGCTGGAGAATGGCCTCGGGGTCCTTCAGCTGCTCCTCGGTCAGGGGCTCCATCAGCTCGGGCGTATCCTGGAAGTCGTTCTCGATCACCACCGCGGGGATCAGATCGCCCAGGGGGTGCGGTCTCGGCTCAATGGCCACGACCTTGCCGGAGACGGAGGCGTGGACCGGGGCGGAGACAGGTGCGGGGTTTTCGCCGATCTTCTGGTACATGTTCACATGGTCCCCCACCTGCACCAGAGGCTTGCAGGGTGCGCCGATGTGCTGCGCCATCGGGATGACAACCTGCTTCGGCGGCGCGATCACGGTTACCGGAGTCTCGGGAGACTTCATGTAGTCCGGATGCACACCGCCAACGAACTTAAATGCCATACGCTTCACCTCGTTATGTTTTCTGCGGTCAGCCGCCCGGGCTCTCCCGGACCAAGTCCGGCCGACCGTCCTACAGGGGTTCATTACCTGTTAGATTCTATCATAAAAGGGCGATGCGTGTCTACGCCTTTCCCTGGAAAAAACCGTGATTTTCCATGACAACTTTCTCACAATCCCCGGCGATTTCTGGGCAATTTGTCTAGCTTTTGACGACTTGGGAAAATTTTCCTGTTCGCTTCCTTCCCCGCTCAACCGACTGCGCTGAGTGCCGTGTTTTCCCCCGTTCTGCCCGGCTCAGCCCAGGGCCACGTCAAGAATCATCATCAGCGCGAACCCCCCGAGATAGCTGAAAACGCCCTGGCTGTCCGCGGACTCCGGGCTGAGCTCACGCGCCGTGACATACAGCATGGCTCCCGCCGCAAAGCCCAACAGCCAGGGCATGGCGGGGTGCAGCAGGGCCGACGTGTAAAAGGCGAGCATGCCGAAGATCGGCTCCACCGCACCGGAGGCCGCGCCCCAGAGGAAGGCCCTCCCCCGCCCCATGCCCAGCTGCCGCATGGGCAGAGACACCGCAGCCCCCTCCGGGAAGTTCTGTACCCCAATGCCGAGGGCGAGTGTCAGAGCCGCCGCGAGGCTCTCCCCCTCCGCCGCCAGAGCGAAGGCCAGACCCACGGCCATGCCCTCCGGGATATTGTGCAGGGTGATGGCCGTAAAGAGCAGCCGCTCCTTGCCTCCGGCACCCCTTTGCAGGTGCTCGGCCAGGGCGAGAAAGCCCGCCCCCAGAAAGAGTCCGACCGCCGCCGGGAGCCAGGCCGGCAGGGCCGACTCCGCCCCGCTCTGCTCAATGGCGGGCAGCAGCAGGCTCCAGACGGAGGCCGCCGTCATCACCCCGCCGGCAAAGCCCAGCATCAGGGCGCGCGGGCGGGCGCCGATCTCCCCCGCGAAGAAGAACACCGCAGCCGCCCCCAGTGCGGTCATCAAAAAGATAAACTGGGTCCCCGCAAGGGCCCAGAGGAAAACAGAAGTCATAAAAAAGCCCTCCGTTCATACTGGTTTGACAATACCAATATAAGCGGAGGGGGATGAAATGGTGTCTTACCCGCGGCCGGGGTCGATCATGCCGATGCCCTCGACGGCGGTCTCCTCGCTTTCGGCAAAGTACGGGAGCTTGCCGCTGTCGCGGATCTCCAGTTCCCGGGCAATGTGCTCGAGGGTCTCCAGATCGGCGGTGCCGGTGACCTGAACGAGCCAGCCCTTTTCCCTGTTGAACAGCAGGATAAAGTTTGCGCGCTCGTAGGTCCAGCGCCAGGTGCAGTCGGTGTAGTCGCTGCTCAGCTCGGTGACGTGCCAGTCTCCCCAGTTTTCTTCTTTGACCAGCTCCACATCACCGTTGATGACGGTCTTGAAGTTGCCGGGGCGCACCACGCTGGCGGAGACGATATAGGGGATGCTGGGCCCGTCGCCGTTATCGGAGAGATAGGTGGCCCAGCCCTCGGCGTCGGTAAAGCCAAAGGTCGTCTCCGAAGGCAGATACCAGCAGCGGAACTCCGGCTGGTTCGGGATCTCCTCCGGCCCCTCAAAAGTCAGCACCATGCCCGCGTCCGGGTATTCCAGCTTCTGGTCCTGGGTGAGCTTTCCTTCCGCGTCCACGGCCCGCCAGCTGCCGGAGACGGCTTCGTCGGTCTTCTCCGTTTTCATGAAGAACGCGCTGCCCGCGTAGGCGGCGGTGCCCATCAGGGCTGCGATGGCGGCCGCCAGCAGCGCCGTGCGCAGGGTCTTGCGGCCCGCGCGCCGGGGTTTCGGCTGGGTCGCGCCGATCTTCTCCATCACGGAGGCGTTGATGCGCCGGGCCATGGCCTTGTCCTCCCGCCCGAGGGAGATCTCCGTGGGGCAGTTGTCGTCCATCAGATCGGTAATTCTAATTTGCACAGGTGTACCCCCTCTCGTTGAAGTAGACGCGCAGACGCTCGCGGCCCCGCGCAAGTCTGGTGCGGACGGTGGCGGAGTTCATGTTCAGCACCGCGGCGATCTCCTCGGTCTTCTGATAGAGGAAATAGTGGCGGCGGAAGATCTCCCGGTCCGGCTCCCCCATGGTGTCCACGGCCTCGCGGGCCAGTTCCCCCAATTCCTTTTGCAGGAGTTCGCGCTCCACATCGTCGCCGCAGGCGATCTCCAGCAGATCGTCGTTCAAAGGCTCGGAGAGCTTGTGGGCCCGCAGGGCGTCCTTGGCCTTGTTGCGGGTCACCGCGGCAAGCCATGCCTTGAGCTTGCCCGGCAGCAGTTCCGCGCGGTGAGTCCAGAGCTCCACAAACACGTCGGAAACCGCCTCCTCGATGTCCTCCCTCGGCAGCTGCGGGGCCATGATGTTGGAGGCGATGGTGTAGAGATAGGGCGTATAGATGCCGATGATCTCACTGAGAGCCCCGGTGTCGCCGTCCTTCAGTTCACGCAGCAGCGTGCGCTCGCTCATCCCGCTGCCACCTCCTCTTCCAGGTTCACCACCCGGTCGAATCGGGCAAGCAGTTCCTCCGTCATGGGCGATATCAGGTAACGGCCATGGAGCTCTTCGCTGAGGGCTGTGATCCGCTCCGGGCTTGCGGTGAGAACCGCGAGGGTCTCCGGCCCGTCCTCGTGCCAGCGCAGAGTGACGGTGATTCCCTCGCGCCCCTGCACCTGCCAGATCACGCTCTGCCCGCTCTGGCTCCAGCCGGAGGGGGTAAACTCGACGACGGCAAAATCCACTTCTTCCTCCTCCGGCATGGCCTGGAACTCCTCCCGGAACGCTGGCTCAAGGAAGAAACAGCCAAGCCTCTCATAGCGCTCGTCCAGCATGTCGTTGGCGCTCTCGTACAGGCCGTCCGGCCAGTAGGCGATGTCGAAGCGCTTCTCCACGGAGGGGTAGAGCTGCTCAAACATATACATCTCGTCCACCTGCTCGCTCAGTTCAAACAGCCGTGCCGGGGTCATGGTCACCACGGCCATAAAGCCCCAGTCGTCCAGTCCGTCGACGATCTGGTGCATCGCGATCACGCGGGCATCGACGCCGTCCAGCGCGTCGAAGAGTTTGGCCATGCGCATAGCTTCGCCCTCGTCCAGCACGAAGCGCGGGCTGTGGGGCACAAAGGAATAGGGCTCGTTCTGGGGAAGCTCCCGGAACATCTTCAGTTCATCCTTTTTGGCGTAGAAGTTTCCGAAGCGCTCGTAGATGGAGTCCCAGAGGTCCTCCATGGTCTCGAAGACCTCCCCCTCTTGGGGCTCCGGCGCGGGAGGGGACTCGCTCATGGTATGCACATAGGGCGTGGCGCCCGGCGCATGGGTGGGCCAGGGATTGGCGGAGGCCGCCGCCGCCGGGGCGGCCGCGGACCGGGCGCAGCCCGCAAGCAGCAGCGCCAGCAGAAACAGCTCCGGCAGCGCCTTAACAAACAATCTCTTCATCTTCAACTCTCCTTTCGGAAAAGCAGGTTTTCTATGAAGTGCACTCACCTATAAGAACGCGCCGGGGCCGGAAAATGTTTCAACAAAACAGAAAAAAATTCGGCGGCCCGCAGGCCGCCGAAAATGTATACTCTACTCCGCCAGGGCCACCAGCTCCCGGTCCTTGCGGATTTCCAGCGGGTCGATGCCCTTCTGCTCCGCCCGCTGCTCCAGCAGGCAGGTCATCAGATCGTAGTAGTCCCAGCCCTCCAGTTCGAAGTGTCTGGCCTGCCGCGGCAGCTCCTCCTCAAGATACTGACGCAGGGAAAAAGCCCCGCCCACCTGGTGATCGAGGATCCAGGCCAGGGCCTCGCGCTCGCTCATCTCCCGCTCCAGGTAGTACTTGCGTCCGCCCAGACCGTAGAGCGTACGCTTGCCGTCCAGGTAGCCGATCTCGATATCCCGCCGCGCCTGCTCGGAGTCAAAGTTCAGCACATGGCCCAGGTCGGCCCAGGAGTGGATCACGGTCAGGTTCACATCGTCCGGCATCCTGAATTTCCGTTCTCTGCCGATGCCGGGGATGCGCACGGCGATGATGTCCCTGTAGCCGGCCTCCACCAGCGCGTGCAGGGGCAGGGAGTCCACAAAGCCGCCGTCGGCATAGTATTTGCCGCCCAGCTTTTCCAGCCGGAAGCTCGGGTGGTAGGCCGAGGCCAGCAGCATATCGCAGATCTCCTCCTCCGGCAGGTCGTTGACGTGGACTTCCAGACTCTTGCGGTCCGTGATCGAGACCGTGGAGATGTACAGCTGCACGTCGGATTCCTTGACGCGCTTGACGTCCACCACGTCCCGCACCCAGGCCCGCAGGGGTGCCACGTCCAGTCCGCGGTTGCGGACAATGTCCAGCGCCTTGCCGAACAGATCCGTCAGGCTCATGTTCTCAAACTGTCCGCTCATCATCTGCTTGACGTCGTCCTCCGAGAGGGCGCCCAGGTCCATCACCTTGTTCAGGTGGATGTCCCGCCAGCAGGCAATGGCGCGGGTGAGATCCCGCATGGTCATCAGCGCCCCGTTGAGCGCGCCCACCGAGGTGCCGGAGACGGCGTTGTACTTGACGCCCGCCTGCTCCAGAGCCTTCCACACACCGATCTCATAGGCTCCCTTGGCCCCGCCGCCCTCCAGCGCAATGGCATAGGTCTTGCTTGTATCCAGCTTCAGTTCCATGTTCAGCGCCTCCTTTTTTTGTATTGTAGCATACCGGCAGCGCTTCCATCAATGCCCAATTGCGGCTTTTTCAGACAGGATTGAGACTCTTTCCTCTTCCAACCGTTCTCCCCTAAAGCAGACTCCGCAAATACAGGCCCAGCAGAGCCGCCAGAACGCCCAGCAGGAATACAAGCCCCGGCCGCAGCCGGCGGCGGACAGTCGGGAGAGCCTCGGCTGCCGCAGATTCCGCCGCGGCCTTTGCCTGCTCCAGCAGATCGCTGCGGCTGACGCCGCCGTCTCGGAACACCTCCTCGCGCAGGAGGAACACCGCCTCCGAAAAGCGCGGGTCCGAACTCGGCACCACCACTGCCCGGCGCATTTTCCCACGCAGGGCGGGCGGGGCGGTTTCAGGTCTCTGGAAAATCAGCAGGCCCAGCAGCGCGCCTGCCCGGCGCAGGAGGTCTGCAAGGCGGGAGCGGAGCAGGCCCCTCATGCCCGGGCCTCCACGCGCACAGCCACCACAGTCATGTCGTCCTCCGCTCCGTAGCGGCCCTCCGCCTCCTTGAGTGTGGCGCGGGCCAGAGCCTTCATGTCCTCAAAATTCTGCTGCAGCAGCTCCCGCAGCCAGGCGTCCTCCGTCTCCGCCAGGACTCCGTCCGTCGCGATCAGGGCGGTGCAGCCGGGCTTTAGGCGCATGCGCACCACGTCCGGCGCGGTGCCCTCCCCGGCGGAGAGGCCCGCCGCCAGGGTCTCCCCCTTGATGCGGCGGATGCTGCCGCCGCCCATCACATAGGAGGGCGCGGCTCCGTACTTATAAAAGCAGGTCTCCCCGGAAAAGAGATCGACGCACATGAGATCCACCGTGGCAAAGCCCCAGCTCTCCCCATCCCGCAGCAGCAGTACGGAGTTCAAGGTCTTCATGGCCACCGCCGGGTCGATGCCCGCCCGGAGAAACTTCTCCAGAATCGCGATCACGCGCCTGCTGTCCTCGGCGGCCTCGTCCCCGGTGCCCATGCCGTCGGAGAGCAGCACGCAGAGCACCCCCGCGTCGGTCTTGAAGTAGGTCCCGCGGTCACCGCTGACCTTCTCACCCTGCTTCTTCATGGCGGCGATGCCCACGGTGACCGCCAGGGGCTCCGCCTCCAGCAGCTCCAGCCGCGGGCTGTCCTCCGGGCCGCGCACCGGCTCACAGAGCCGCGCCCCCACGATCTCCGAGAGCTTTTCCAGATAGTCCTCCTTCAGCAGCGGGCTGAGACGACCGCTCTCGATGAGCACGTGCAGCCGGCCCCCGCCGTCGCGGTAGACCGCCGCGTCCGCGTCGATGTCCAGACTTCTCAGATAGCGCAGCAGCCGCCGCTCCGCCAGTGGCTCCGAGCCGCTCACGCCGCCCAGCTCCCGGGCGATCTGCCCCAGCATCTGCGACACGTCCGCGTACTGGCCCCAGGACACCTGGCGGTTTTCGCTCAGCCGTGCCCGCAGCTGCCGCCGGTAGGACAGGCCGCGCAGCTCCCCGTTGACCGCTGCCACAAAGGCCTCCACATTCTCGCACTTGCCGCGAAAATGCGCGGGGATGTCCTCCGGCTCCAGGCTGCCGTTTTGCAGCATGGCCCGGGTGGCGTCGTTCATGGCGGAGAGGGTATCCACATAGTCCTGATTCCAGCAGCGGTTTTTCTGCTTGCAGCGGATGCACACCGCGTCCGCCGCCCGGTCGAACACCCGGGCCACGTTTTCGTCATTCCCGGGCTCGGAGACGTTTCGGCGCACGGTCTCAAACAGCTCCCCGTAGGCCTCGCTCAGCCGCTGCAGCCGCAGCGCCTCAAAGCGGCGCAGACCGGATTCCCCCCGCCCGCGGTCGGCGCACTGGAGCACCACGCCCACCCGGTTGAGCCAGCTTGAGGGCAGGAGCATGAACAGCACCGAGGCGCAGAAGCCCTCATACAGTGCGCTGACAAAGGGGCCGCTCTCCCAGGCGCAGACCACCGCAAGGGCGTCTGCAAGGATGAAG
The DNA here is from genome assembly GCA_900319835.1 of uncultured Eubacteriales bacterium. Next base: position 19,895 of record ONPY01000005.1, read on the forward strand.
GAGAGCACATACAGCACTCTCCCATGCCGCCCGAAAACGCCCGACAGCAGCCCGGTAAAAGCGTAGGCCATGGTGTAGAACATGGGCCCCTCTCCCGCCACGTCCATGGCAAGGCCCAGCACCGTCCCCACCGCGGAGCCGGTCAGCATCCCGCCCTTCATGGCGGAGGCCATCACCAGCAGCAGCGCCAGCACTCTGCCGATGGCGACCGTGTCAAACAGCACCACCCGGGAAAAGGCCATCAGCGCGCAGGAGGCCATGATCATCAGGGACACGGTATGCCGCAGCTCCGCCGCCTCCGAGTTTTTCAGTCCCCCGCTCAGCGCCTCGCGGAAAAAGAAGCTGCCGCCGAAGGCCAGCGTCACCTCCAGCATCAGCTCCGCCGCCGCGGGCACTGCCCCCGCACGCACGGAAAAGCCGCCGAGAAAGCCCGTTATGCCCATCACCAGCCCCGCCGCCGTGGGCATAAACCAGGGGCTCTTGCTGGCCGGCAGCTCGTGGAAGACGAAGGCCACCGTGTACACCAGCACCGAGGCCGCGATGTAGCGGATTCCCCACTCCAGCCCGCCGCTGACAAGGTACCCCAGGGCCGCCCCCGCCAGGGCGAACACGCCGCTGACGCCCGCCCCCGAGCAGGCTACCATGGCCATGCCGAAGGGCGCCCCGCTGCGCTGCACCCGGGCGCAGGCCATCACCGCCCCCATCAGCAGATACAGCCCGCTGCGCGCCGCCAACAGCAGGCGCGCATCCGGCGTCACCCGCCGCCCGCCCAGGGCGGCGCTTCTGTCCTGTCCTCCCAAATCCATGCCGAAGCCCTCCAAGTTGACATAAGGTTATAAACATAAGGTAATGATTATTATAGTTATGTAATATGGCAAAGGCGGTCATTCCCTGCTGTTGATTCCCGTTTTTTTCGGCGGGGAAATACCGGGGAAAGAGAGACGCGATCCGCATCAGCCCCGTATGTTTTTTCTTGTCAGACAGGGGCGCGCGTGTTAAACTAATAAATTGAAAACTCTAACATACGGAGGACTTCCATGAGTCAGATTAAAGACATCTCCCTCGCCCCCTCGGGCGAAATGAAAATCAACTGGGTCATGCGCAACATGCCCGTACTGCGCGGCATCGGGGAGGACTTTCGGAAAACCCGCCCCTTCGAAGGGCTGAAGATTGCCCTGTCGGTCCACCTGGAGGCCAAGACCGCCTACCTCTGCCGGGTGCTGGAAATGGGTGGGGCGCAGATGTTTGTCACCGGCTCCAACCCTCTCTCCACCCAAGACGACGTGGCCGCGGCCCTGGTTGCCGGCGGCATGGAGGTCTTTGCCCGCTACGGCTGCGACATGGCCGCGTATGAGGACTGCCTCTGCAGGGTCCTCGAGGCAGGCCCCAACATCATCATCGATGACGGCGGAGACCTGGTGAACCTGATGCACACGAAATACCGTGACCTGATCCCCGGGGTCATCGGCGGCTGTGAGGAGACCACCACCGGCATCCACCGCCTGCGCGCCATGGCGAAGGAGGGGGCGCTCTGCTTCCCGATGGTCATGGTCAACGAGGCCGACTGCAAGCACATGTTCGACAACCGCTACGGCACGGGCCAGTCCGTCTGGGACGGCATCAACCGCACCACGAACCTGATCGTGGCCGGCAAGTACGTGGTGGTCTCCGGTTACGGCTGGTGCGGCAAGGGCGTGTCTCTGCGGGCCAAGGGGCTGGGGGCCAAGGTCATCGTCACCGAGACCGACCCCGTCCGCGCGCTTGAGGCCGTGATGGACGGCTACGAGGTCATGCCCATGCGCGAAGCTGCGAAGATCGGCGACATGTTTGTCACCGTCACCGGCTGCAGCGGCGTCATCACGCCCGAGCACTTTGAGACCATGAAGGATGGCGCCATCCTCACCAACGCGGGCCACTTCGACGTGGAGGTGGACATGGCGGGGCTGGAGAAGCTGGCCGTGAAGAAATACGACGCCAGGCACAACATTCAGGGCTATGTCCTGCCGAGCGGCAAGACGCTCTTTACCATTGCGGAGGGCCGGCTTGTCAACCTCGCCGCGGGCGACGGGCACCCGGCGGAGATCATGGACATGAGCTTTGCCGTGCAGGCCCTGTCCGCCGAGTACCTGGCCGGACACCGGGGGCAGCTTCAGCCCGGCGTGATCCCCGTGCCGCGGGAGCTGGACGAGGCTGTGGCGAGAAGAAAGCTCGCCTCCATGGGCGTGGAGATCGACACGCTCACCGACGAGCAGCGCGCCTACCTCGGGCTGTAAAGCGGTCCGAACGGGAGTACCCTATGCACATTCCAAGCTCCGCCAGCCAGGCCATTGAGATCCTGGACTTTGACAGAGCCCTCGCCCTCTCCGGGCAGGGCGATGCCTATGACCGGGACGAATGGCTCTATGTGCCGGACTTTTACACCGAATACCGTTACATCCTGGGCACCCGGGGGCTGAACCCGCTGATCTGCATCGGCGTCAACCCCTCCACCGCGGAGCCCGGCAACCTGGACAACACCCTCAAATCCGTCTCCCGCATCGCCAGGGGCAACGGCTACGACAGCTGGATCATGTTCAACGTCTACGCCCAGCGGGCCACCCGGCCGGAGGACATGGACAGGGAGCTGAACAGGCGGCTGCACGAAGCCAACATGGAGGCCTTTCGCTACATTCTCTCGCATGTGGGCGCGGGGGTCTCCCCCGCGGTTTGGGCCGCCTGGGGCGCTGTCATCGAAAAACGCCCGTACCTGCCCGGCTGCGTGCGCGACATGGTCGCCATCGGGGAGGAATACGGCGCCCGCTGGCTCTCGGCCGGGAAGATCTCCGTCAAAGGGCACCCGCACCATCCGCTGTATCTGCGCAAGGATGAAAAGACCGTTCCCTTTGATGTCGCTCGCTATCTGGAGGCCCTGTCATGATCCGAATCGCCGTGTGTCAAAATCTGGCCGCCCGGGACCGCTGGGAGACTCTGGACCGGGTGGAGCGCATGTTCCGCGAGGCCGCGGCAAACGGCGCGGATGTGGCCGTGCTGCCGGAGATGTTTCTCTGTCCCTATTCCGCCCGCAGCTTCCAGGCCGAGGCCATCCTCGGCCATGAGGAGGTCACGGCCCGGCTTGCCTCGCTGGCGCGGCAGTACCACATGTATGTGGTGGGCGGCTCCATCCCCGAGATGGAGGATTACTGCTGCTACAACAGCTGCTTCGTCTTTGACCGCGGGGGCCGGCAGATCGCGCGGCACCGGAAGGCGCATCTCTACGACGCGGACGTATTGGGCATGCATGTGCGGGAATCCGCCAGCTTCTTTCCCGGGAACGCCGTCACGGTCTTTGACACCGAGTTTGGGCCCATGGGCGTCGCCGTCTGCTACGATCTGCGCTTTCCGGAGATGTTCCGGGCTATGGCCCAGCGGGGCGCAAAGGTGATCTTTGTCCCGGCCCAGTTCAATCTCAGCTCCGGGCCGAAGCACTGGGACCTGCTGCTGCGCTCCCGTGCCGTGGATTACCAGGTCTTTCTGGTGGGCGCCCAGGCCGCGCGGAATCCGGATGTGCGCTACCAGTGCTGGGGCCGCTCCGCCGTCTACGACCCGGCGGGCGTCTGTCTCGCGCAGGCCGGAGAGGGCGAGGAGATCCTCTATGCCGACCTGGATCCGGCCCAGATCGAGGCCGAGCGCGCCCTGCTCCCAGTCGCCCGGGCATTGCGCCGGGATCTCTACTGCATATCGGAGTGACACACATGGATCTGTTTTCCGCCATTGCGGCTTACACCCCCTTCAACGAGCAGGAGCAGCGGGACAAGGCCGTGATCCTGGACTTTCTGCAAAAGAACCCGGACGCCTGCCTGCGCGCCAACCTTATCGCCCACATGACCGCCTCGGCCTGGGTGGTCAATCCCGCACGGGATCGGGTGCTGATGGTCTACCATAAGATCTACGACTCCTGGTCCTGGACCGGCGGCCATGCCGACGGGGACGAGGATCTGGCCCGGGTGGCGCTGAAAGAAGTGCGCGAGGAGACCGGCGTGAAGTCCGCGCGGCTCGTCTCCGACGAAATCTACTCGCTGGAGGTGCTCACCGTGGACGGACACGAAAAGCGCGGGGCCTACGTCCCCAGCCATCTGCATTTAAACGTCACCTATCTGATTGAGGCAGACGAGCACGATCCCCTCACCGTCTGCGAGGCGGAGAACAGCGGCGTGCAGTGGTTTACGCTGGAGGGCGCGCTGAACGCCTCCACGGAGCCGTGGTTTGTCCAGCGGATTTACCGAAAGCTGAATGAAAAGCTGATGCTTCAGATGGCTGGCTCAGCTTCTTTGGTGAGCTCAGCATTGTAAAGGGATTCATTTGGTGAAGGATACAAACCACTGATTTCTCTCGATCGGGGAGTTTTGCGACGGCTGTGGGAGGTTTTGTTTCATATCAAAATAAAAACCTGGCCATTTCTCAAGACCTTGAGAAATGGCCAGGCAAATGACAGTCCCAGTCTTCTCCTGCCGGGAAGGCCAGGTTTGCCTCCTGTACTTAGTAATCCTATTATTGATTAAAACTCTAGTCAGATAAGCCGCGGTACCCTCGATTTTCAGCGTGAAGGCGCTGAAAATCCGCCCCATACCAAACCTCAACGCGCCTTGCGGCGCTACCTGTGCCCTTCATGGGGACCAGAGCCTTTCAGCAATGAAAGGCTCACATAAAAGATAGGTTCCATCGCTGAAAGCAATATAAAACAATCCCGGAGCCGAAGGCTCCGGGATTGTTTTATACACGCCTTTATCCCTCAACGGGGAAGATCGGGCCGCGCAGCGCATCATCTTCCAAGATATAGACAAAGAGGAAACCTTCCTGCGTCATGGTTTGCAGCTGTTCAGCCACATACCATTCCTTCCACTCCTCCTCACTACAGCATTCGTGCTCTCCCACGATATAATCAGAGCCGGAGGCCGTATACGGGAGCTTCTGGGCATGTAATTTCTCCAAAGTTTTCTCTGGATTTTCATACTTGGAAGCAACATAGGTAATCTTCATTGTTAACGCCTCCTTTCCGTTTTTATCTGCCTATGTTATAGCACTGTTGCACAAAAATTGCAAGGGCAAATTCAAATATTTTCTCATATTTGTGCAAAACTCTGGGGAAGCAGCGCCTTCAACAGCGGAAGGTTCGGGCTGTCCTTTCATCAACAAGCATGGTAAGCCGGAATTTTCACTCGGAATTGGTCGCCCGGAACAGGTATCTTTTTTGCTGTTCCGGTAGATTATAGGCGTTCGTTATGCTATACTGAATATGGAAGAGCGGACAGACGGGCAGTGCGAACAGATGCCGGGAATGGCATTGATCGCAATGGGGGCCCGCCCCGTTCGATGATGATATCCGTATGTCTTACGCTCTGAAACCTTGCAAGGATCAAGGCCGGGGAAAGCTCAATCAGAGAGAATAAAGGAGAACAGCATGGCATCAACCAGCTTGTGTAAATACTGCGGCTCTGTTGTTTCGTCTGCAGACAAACACTGTCCCAATTGCGGCGCCCCGAATGAGGGCTATGTGGTGAACACAGAGAAGCAGGTCTTCATGCCCAAAACCATCGAGGAGCTGAAGGAATACTGCGCCGAGCGCGGAATGCCGCTTCTCAAGATGCGCTTTTTCATCGGCGAGGACTATCGGAGGCCAAAGGCCTTCGGCATCTATCGAGATGGCGGAGACTTCATCGTATACAAGAACAAGGCAAATGGTCAGCGGGCCATTCGCTACCAGGGGCCGAATGAAGCGTTTGCGGTCAATGAGCTGTTTTTGAAACTGCTGGATGAATGCCATAATCGGGGGATCTATCCGGACGGCAGATTTCCGGAAACGGCCTCCAACGGGACACGGCGTGTCAGACGGAATTACCCGGCCATCCTTCCTGCGATCATCTGTATGGTGGTCATGGCGCTTTTAACCTATGCAATGGCCGCCTATTCTTTGCATCAGCACCGCGACGACGGATACTACGGCACAGGCGACGGAACGGTGTATTACCACTATGGCTCCAACTGGTACTATACGGAGGATACCAGCAGCGCCGGGTATTGGTACGAGACCGATGAGTTCCCCGCGGCCGACTATGAAGCCTATTCTCTCGGCGAAGATTGGGATTCGGACTGGGGGATCAGCGATTTCAAGAGTTCAAGCACCTGGGATGAGTTGCAGGAAAGTCATACTTCCAGTTCCTCAGACTATGACTCCTGGGACAGCGGGGACACAGACTGGGATTCGGATTGGTAAGGAAAATCAAAGGAGCAAACGAAGGTATGCCTTTATCGCTTATTCATCAGGCAATACAAACAACAACGCAAGGGAGAGTATCCGGGAAACGGATAACCAGGAGCTAAAGATACATGATTACAGGACATCTGATCAATTTGAACTTGCTGTTCTTCAGCTATGCTTTTATTGGCTGGTGTATTGAGGTCACGCTGAAATATTTGCAGTTTCACCGCTTCATCAACCGCGGTTTTCTGACCGGTCCATGGCTTCCAATCTACGGCTCTGGTGCGGCCTTGATCACCGTTGTGACAAGCGGTCTGTCTCCGCTGGAATCATCCGTCGGTACGACCTTCGTGGTGTCGTTTCTCCTGTGCGGCTTTCTGGAGTATATGACAAGCTATGTTTTGGAGCGGCGATTCCATGCCCGCTGGTGGGATTACAGCCAGAAGCCCATGAACCTGCACGGCAGAGTCTGGATCGGCAACCTGCTTCTTTTCGGTCTGGGCGGCGTGCTGATTGTGGAATGGATGAATCCACTGCTTTTACGTCTTTTTGAACAGATGAGCTTTGCCCTGCGGGAGATCCTGGCGCTTACCTTATCGACCGTCTTTGCCGCGGACTATGGTATGTCCCATTTTGTGCTGAAGCTGGTCAAAAGAAGCGTCGAAAGCAGTGAGGCGGACAATACGGAAGCGATCAGCAAAGAGGTCCGTCTTCTGCTCAGCGACCGCTCAGTTTTCCACCGCCGCTTTGCGGAGGCCTATCCGGAGGTTATTTATAAGACGGAGCGAATTGCCAAGCGCATGGAGGAGATCCGGGCGGAGACGGAGAGACTGAGGCAGGAAGCGGAAGAGCGCGTCGCTCAGATGCGGCTGGAGGTCGCAGAAAACCTAGAGCCCACAAGCAGTGTAAAGAACACGCTTATCGAAAAACAGGACGCTCTGATCGCCCTGCTCTATCGGGAAGAAGCCGCAAGCCCCGAAATCAAGGAGCTGAAGCGGGAAGTCGAATCCAAAAAAGCGGTGTTGCAGAAACGGCGTGTACGGTTTCCCAAGCTGTAAGAATAGGAAAGTAGGCTTTGTTCACAAAATATGTAAGGATTGTTCACACAGTTTTAGCACTCTCGGCTTGACAGTGCTAAAAATCGTGATATAATCACAATCGAACAGAGGAACGAAGATCGAATAGATGACCTCCATCCCCCTTGCTCAGGTAACAAGCAAAATGATTGCAGTATCGAAGGAGGCATGACTTATGTTACCGAGTATTTTTGGAGAGAGTTTGTTTGATGACTGGATGGGCTTCCCGTTCAGAAGCTTTGAATCCGATGTGGATCGCAAGCTGTACGGCAGAAACGCGGCTCATGTGATGAAGACGGATCTGAAGGAACACGACGAGGGCTATGAGCTGAAAGTAGACCTGCCCGGCTTCAAGAAAGATCAGATCGAACTGCAGCTGCAGAACGGCTACCTGACGATCACTGCTTCCAAGGGCCTTGAAGAAGACGGCAAGGATAAGAAGGGGCGGATCGTTCATCAGGAACGCTATGAAGGATCTATGACCAGGAGCTTCTACATCGGCGAGAATGTCAAGGAAGAAGAGGTCCAGGCCAAGTTCGAAGACGGCGTGCTTACGCTTGACTTCCCGAAGGAGCAGCCGGTGGCGCTCCCGGAACGGAAGACCATACAGATCCAAGGATAAGCCGGACTGCTCCGGCGCCCCGCCAAACGCGGGGCGCCTTTTTATTCAGGAGCTGTTGATGATGGCAAGAAAAGTTTTATCTGTAATCCTCGGCGTTCTGATGATCATCTTCGGCGTTATCGTTATCCTCAATCCCATGCTGGGACTTGGCGTGATCGGCGTGCTGATTGGCTGCGGCGTTATCACAGCGGGCATCAACCTGATTTATCTGGGCTGCAGCCCCTGGATTCTGTAATCGCCCGAAGAAAAACGAAGCGTGCGAAAGAAGTCTGGAATGTCTTTATTGAGAAAGCTCGACACCCGATTCGGTGACAATACCCTTTGGCAGTTTATTAGAAAAGGAGTACTGAACATGAAGATGCTTCAGAAAAGTGTTTTGCTGGTTCTCGCTTTTGCTCTTGCAATTGCCGTCTGCGGATGTGCGTTGGGAGGCAAAAAAATGATTGGAAAAGACGCAGCTTTCCAGGCCGCCCTGGAGGATGCGGGACTCACTTCTGAAGAAGTGAGAGACATTGATATCGAGCTGGACAGGACACTCACCTCTGCAAGGTATGAAGTGGATTTTGAGGCCGGGAGAACGGAATATGAATACCGAATCGACGCATACACCGGGGAGATTCTTTCGGCAATTACAGATTAGAAGCGATCTGCCGTCGCTGGCGCAGCCGCGGGCAGAAGGAATTCGTTATCGGAAAAAACAGCCCACTCGCAAAAGAATAAGCCCCTGAACCGCAGGGTGCAATATGAACTGGTCATCTGGAAACAGGTGGCCTTTTCTGTTATTTGGGTGGATTGTGGGTCTGCTTTATGGTATACTTATCCTCGAATGGACTCATGATTTCATTTGATGCAATTTGGAGTATGGGTTAAACGCGTAACGTGGGAGACTGGATAGCATGCGAGAGCAACTGTTTGCGCATATAAAAAAGAAATACAAAGCTGAACCGGAGCACCTTTGGAGCCGCTTTCCGGACTATGTGATTTTTCGGCATTCAGATAACGGAAAGTGGTTTGGCCTTTTGATGGATGTCAAAAGAAAAACCTGGGGCTTGAGGGGGATGAAGTTGTCGATATTCTCAATGTCAAGCTGGCAGATCCGCTCCTTGCAGACCTGCTCTCGCAGCAGCCCGGATATTTCCGAGGCTACCATATCAGCCGCGGGAACTGGATCTCGATTCTTCTGGATGGATCGGTCCCGTTTGACGATGTCTGCAAATGGCTGGACGAGAGTTATATGACTACGGCGTCGAAAGAGGCAAAGCAAAGGCTGCGCCCGCCAAAGGAATGGATCATTCCGGCAAACCCGAAGTATTATGACATCGAGACTGCGTTTGAAAATGCCCGGGAGATCGACTGGAAACAGGGGGCCGGGATAAAAAAGGGCGATACCGTGTTCATGCATGTGGCGGCGCCGGTGTCAGCGATCCTGTACAAATGCAAGGTTACGGAAACAGATATTCCCTTCCGGTACAAACATGGCAAAGTGCAGATGAACGCCCTGATGAGAATAAAGCTCCAGAAGCGGTATCCCCGCAGCAAATTTACATTTGATGTTTTGAGAAACGAGTACGGCATCTATGCAGTCAGAGGGCAGCGCGGCATACCCAGCAGTTTGAGCGAAGCGCTCAGATGAGCATATGGAGAGATAACCCGCGTTCTTGTTCATACGATCATTTGCCCTGCTGAGCTGCAGAGTTGGACGATTGCCCAAAGCATCAGAGTCCGCAAGTTCTTGTATTATCCCTTTCACATATGCGTTTCGCATGATATAATTATAATAAAATACTGTTTACCCGAAAAACAAAAAGAAATGGGGCGAATCCCTCATGCGTGATGGAAGAAAGAATCTTACAACAACCATTGCGATCATCGGCAGTCTGATTCTCGCGATCATTTTGGTTGCCGGAACGATGTGGATGGGTTCCCGTGCCCGACGCGACACGGAGGATGCCGTCCGTTCGGTAAGCCTGCTGTATCTGGATGAGCTGGCGGGACGCCGGGAACAGGTCGTGGAGGATAATCTCCGAAATAAGATTCAGACGATCCGCGTGGCCGTTGACCTGCTGACCGCAGAGGACCTCACCGACAAGACGCATCTGGAGGCATATCAGACGCGCATAAAAAAGCTCTATCATCTGGACAAGTTTGCTTTTGTGGATACGGACGGCCTGATCTATACCTCTACCGGGACCCAGAGCAACATTGATGAATACGGCATTGACTATCGGGCGCTCTCCGAACCGGAGATCTCGATCTTCCATCCGGAGAGTTCGGATAAGCGCACTGTTGTCGCAGTACCGGTCAGCATCCCTTTCCAGGAGAAAACGCTGTCTGTCTGCTTTATGGCCATCGACATGCAGGAAATGCTCTCCGGGGTCTCCCTGACGACCAACACCGGCAACGCCACCTTCTGTAATATCTATACGGAAAACGGTATCGCTCTGACTGACTCCGTGCTCGGCGGCCTCGCGATAGAGGACAACCTGCTGGACGCCATGCGGATCGCTGTTTTTGAGCCGCCCTATTCCTACGATAGCTTTACGCAGGAATTTCAGTCCGGAACACAGGGCGTCGTTTCCTTCGCGTTTAACGGCATTCGTGAGACGCTGACATACATTCCGGTACGCGGAACGGACTGGCAGCTTACCTATCTGATCCGGGAGAGCGTCATCAGCGAGCGCATCAGTTCCATTTCAGAGGGGGCCGTAAAGAGGAGCATCCTTCAATCCGTTCTGACCGTCGCTGCGATGCTGGTGATGTTTGGTTTTATCATTGGTCAGACCAAAAGGAGCGATAGGCTTCTGCTGGAACAGGAGACCGCCGAAGCGGAAAACCGTGTAAAGCAGGAGGAATTGGAGCACCGTCTTGCGCTGCAGGAAAAGCTGCTGGAGGAGGAACGGCATCGGGAACAGCAGGACAAGATGATCACGGCTCTGGCTGCCGACTACTGGAGCGTTTATTATCTGGAATTGGATAAGGATGAGGGCGTTTGCTACCAGGCACACACGGATCTGGACGCGCCTGGCTTTCAGGTGGGGGAGCATTTTACCTATCTCTCCGCTGTGACGGCTTATGCCAATCAATATATAAAAGATCAGTATCGGGAGGAGTTTCTGCGCTTCATCCAGCCGGACGCCATCCGCGAAGGGCTGAAAAGGCAGCGCGTCATTTCTCATACTTATATGGTGAAGCGCCACGGAAAAGAAAGTTATGAGACCGTCCGCTTTGCCCGCGTTCACCATGCGGGCAATCAGGACGCGCAGCAGATCAACAGTGTGGGCGCCTGCTTCGTGGATGTGGATACGAATACCCGCAACGCCATGGAGCAGCAGCAGGCTCTCAGTGATGCGCTGACGGCCGCGGAGGAGGCCAGCAAGGCAAAAACCGCATTCCTGTCCAACATGAGCCATGAGATCCGCACCCCCATGAACGCCATCATCGGTCTGGACAGCATCGCCCTGAACGACCCGGATACGCCGCCGAAAACCAGAGAGTATCTTGAGAAAATCGGAGCATCCGCAGAGCACCTGCTGGGGCTCATCAATGACATTCTGGATATGTCCCGCATCGAGTCCGGGCGGCTCGCTCTGAAAAATGAAGAGTTTTCCTTCCAGAAGCTGCTGGAAGCGATCAACACTATGTTCAGCGGTCAATGCCAGGATAAGGGCTTGGAGTACCAGTGCCACATCAATTCCGAAGTGGACGATTACTACATCGGCGACAACATGAAGCTGCGGCAGGTGCTGATCAATATTCTCGGCAACGCGGTCAAGTTCACCCCGTCCGGCGGCAAGGTGGAGCTGCAGGTGGAAAGAGCAGCGCAGTTTGACGGGAAATCCACGCTGCGCTTTACGATCTCGGACACCGGTATCGGCATGAGCAAGGAATATCTGCCCCGACTGTTCGACACCTTCTCCCAGGAGGATTCCTCTACCACCACAAAGTATGGCAGTACCGGTCTTGGCATGGCCATCACAAAGAGCTTCGTGGAGCTGATGAACGGCCATATCGAGGTGGATAGTGAAAAGGGCGCCGGCACGACCTTCGTCGTCACGGTGACCCTCTCCGATTCCGGCAGGACAGATTTGCAGGGAGAGGAAGAGGTCCTTCCCAATGAAATGACAGTGCTCATCGTGGATGACGATCCGGTTGCCTGCAAGCACGCGCAGCTGGTACTGGAAAAGGCCGGCATCGCCTCGGAGCTGGCGAGCTCGGGGAAGCAGGCCGTCGATATGGTCAAGCTGCGCCACGCCCGTATGGAGCCATATAATCTGATCCTTGTGGACTGGAAGATGCCGGAGATGGACGGCGTGGAGACCACACGGCAGATCCGGGCGGAGATCGGTCACGAGTCCGCCATCATCATTCTCACCGCCTACCGTTGGGATGATGTTCTGGAGGAAGCGCTCAAAGCCGGTGTGGACAGCTTTCTGCCCAAGCCGCTCTTTGCGGCTGCCGTTCTGGAAGAATTCAAGTCCGCATTGAAGCGGAAGGACATCCCGGTGAAAAAACAACAGGCCAAGACTGACCTGGCCGGTCGTCACATTCTCTTGGCTGAAGATATGGACGTAAATGCGGAAATCATCCAGATGGTCCTTCAAATGCGGGAGATGGAGGCTGACCGAGCCAACAACGGGAAAAAAGCGGTGGAACTGTTTGCCGCGCATCCGGCAGGCTACTACGACGCGATTTTGATGGATATGCGGATGCCGGAGATGGACGGTCTGGAGGCAACCCGGGCCATCCGGGCAATGGAACGGGACGACGCAAAAACGATCCCCATCATTGCCTTGACAGCAAACGCCTTTGATGAGGATGTGCAGCGCAGTATGCAGGCAGGTCTGAACGCCCATCTGTCGAAGCCTGTACAGCCGGAGCTGTTGTTTGAAACGCTGGAGAACCTGATCAAGACCTGAGAGAGCAAGAAGTGGGGAACAATCAGGTCCTGCCCCTGAGGCGGGACATTTCCCTTTTCATGAACAAGCAGGCGCTTAAAAGCGAAGGGGCCTTGGCTCGATAGACAGTGGTCGTCTGGATGGCATTGAATAAACCTGACCGGGAGGATGTGTTGTTTCCTGACCGGATGAATAGCGCTGACATCCTATTTATACGGCATCGCAGCAAAAGCCCTGTCGTCTCTGAGCCGCCCCAATAGTGTAGACGATTCAACAAATCAACAAGGCAGGGAAAGAATCAAGCGCTGAATTGGCACCGCATTCCAGCGGTGTCAGTTTTGATTCCAGGACCTCATACAAACCTTTAAAGGATGAAAGGTTTGTATGAGATGGGTTTTCAGCGCCTTTGCGCTGAAAATGCCGCGGACAGCGCGGCTTATCAGATGAAAGCTTTTCATCGGATACTAATATCAGCCGCTTTTTTGATTGGACAATTGGTCCGGCATGTGGTATCATAGCCCCTGCATTTTGAAAAGGAGCGCACCATGAATCAGAAAGAACTCGGCGAGATCCGCCGCCGCTTCCGCCCGGATCACAACAACATCCAGCACATTTACGGCTGCTATGTCAACACGAATAAGGAGATCATCTCCACCTTTGACGAGTCTCTGGGCCTGCTGAGTCAGACCGAGACCGAGAAATATCTGGGGCTCTTGAAGAAGACCCTCTCCGGCGCTCTCGGCAAGAACCTGCTGGACATCTCCTTTGCCACAAAGCAGGTGATGGACAGCGAGGAGCACCGCCTCCTCTCGGCTCTGCGCAAATCCGAGCTGCAGGACGCATCGCTGCGGGAGTCTTTCTATCGCTGCATCATCGACGCCATCGACATGGAGGACCGAAACTACCTGATTTTGCTGGCCTATGATGTGTACGACGTGCCCCACTACTCCAAGGACGGCAGTCGGGACGACGAGGGCGGCGAGCTCTACAAATACCTGGTCTGCTCCATCTGCCCGGTGAAGGAGGGCAAGGCGGAACTGGGCTACCAGCCGGAAGAGAAGCGCTTCCACAGCGCGGCCATGGGCCAGATCGTCACCGCCCCGGAGTTGGGCTTCCTCTTCCCCACCTTTGACGACCGCACCGCCAACATCTACAACGCCCTGTTCTACTCAAAGAACACCTCGGAGATCCACGGGGACTTTGTCGACGCGGTCTTCCGTACGCAGGTCCCGCTCTCCGCCGGGCGCCAGAAGGAGCTGTTCGGGGAGATCCTCACCGAGACCTTTGAGCAGCACTGCAGCTTTGACGTGGTGCAGGCCGTACACGAGCAGCTCTCCGAGCGCATCACTTTGCACAAGGAGAGCAAGGACCCAGAGCCGCTGGTGATCTCCCCCGAGGAGATGGGCGATATCCTGGAAAACAGCGGCGCCGCCCCGGAGGCGGCGGAGGCCTTCTGCCGCCGCTGCGCCGAGGAGTTGGGGCAGGACACCCCCCTGCGCCCAGCCAACATTTCCAGTTCCAGCCGCATGGAGATCGCCACGCCCGAGGTCAAAATCAGCGTGGATCCCAAGTACAGCTATCTCATCCAGTCCCGGATCATCGACGGGCACAAATACCTGCTCATCTCCGCCGATGCGGGGGTGGAGCTCAACGGCCTTGCCGTGGAGATTCAGGAGTAAAGCATAGATTATTTCCCTCGGAGATTGCGTGTTCACAGGACATTATCTGTGCAATGCGCCCCCCTATCTTTCTTTCGTCTTGCCGAAAGAAAGATAGCGCCGCGCCCGGTGGAAGAAAGAAAGGGCGCCAAACGCGTGCAACATTGTGTAGTGCTTGAGACTGTGCGCGCGGATATCGAACACTGTGCGTATCTGGTACAAAGTCCATGACGGATCGCGCCGCCTTCCGCAGTGCTGCCTGGGTCATAAACCGCGAGCCGCGGGAAAAGGCGGGGTGAAATCCCGGTCAGAAGGACGATTGAGCGGCAGCGAAACGCGGGCGCACCGCCCACGCCTCACTGCTTTAGCGGCGACCCTGGTTGCTCCTTTGGGTTCCCCTCTTTTGCGTAGAGTCCAGAGGAAACCTCCTCTGGTTGCCTTTCTTGAAGTCCAAGAAACGTTCTTTCCCCAACGGGAAAGAATGTGTCTTGACCTGCGCAGGTTGGTCCCGGCGGACATGCAGCAATCTGGAAATAAAGCTATACAAAGAGGAGCAGCAAAGCTGCTCCTCGTTTCCTTTTTATACGTTTATCTCCTGTGGTTTCTGCCCCAGAAGACGTTGAAGCGGTCGGGGATCCACTCGGGCTTGAGGCCCTTGACGGCGTCGCGTGCGGTGATCTCGGCATCCCCGTTGTCGATGTCGATGAGGGTGTAGCGGTCGTGGCCCATGCCCAGTTCCTTCATGTAGCTCTGCTGGCGCATGGCGTGGCGGGACTCCATCCTCTCGATGAGATCCTTGCCGCCGCCCTCGGGCAGGGAGTAGATCAGGTCCACGCAGGCCGCATCCACCGCCAGGATGTCCAGAGAGGCCAGGATGCCCACGTCCGGGGTCACCACGGGCTCGGCGTCCACACCGTCACAGTCGCAGTTGACGGACATGTTGCGCATCACGTTGATGTAGCACACCTTCTTGCCGAAGTGGTCGATGACCGCCTTGGTGTACTCGGTCATGCGCTCCATGAACTCCTCGTTGCCGATGCTCCACTGTTCGTCGGAGCCCTCCATGGTGTGGATGAGCTTTTTACCGATGCGCCCGTCGGCACAGCCGATGCCAAGATTCTTGTTGCTGCCGCCAAAGCCGCCTCTGGTGTGGCCTTTGAAGTGCGTCAGGGTCAAAAGGGAATCATAGTCCGTCAGGGTCTTGCCCACATAGGCCTCATCAAACCACTTGCCGCCCACGACAGGCAGGGTGGTCGTGCCCTCGCTGTCGGTGATGTCCACCGGGCAAAAGGTCCAGCCGTTGATCTTGAGCGTCTCGCGGTGCTGCTCGGTGGTATAGCGGCTGCCGTCGTAATAGGTGTTGGTCTCCACGATGGTCGCGTCAGGCAGCCGGGTTTCCAGCAGCTCTCTCACCCAGGGGCGGGGCAGGAAGTTGGGACCGTAGGCCTCACCGGTGTGGAGCTTGACGGCCACCTTGCCCTCCAGCACGGAGCCCACACGGTCAAAAATCTTCTGCAGGCCGGCCTCGGACAGATCGCGGGTAAAGAACACCACGGAGCTGTCGCCGGTGCGCTCTTCATAGGGGACGTAATGCTCGCCCCCGACGCCGGGGATGGGATTTTTATCTTTCATTTGGTCACACCTCTCTCTGGAATTTTATGCAGTTGCCTGCATTATAGCACGGGGTTTCCCCTTTGAAAAGTCCCCAATATTCCTTTTGATGCATGAACCCCGCGGCTTTCGCCGCGGGGTTGTTTTCAGGACGCCACCAGCTCCGGGCAGCGGATGCGGATACCGAGATGCTCCAACACCTCGTGTACCTCACGCACGGGAACGATCTCCAGCTGCTCGCGCACCTCCTGAGCCACGTCCCGCAGATCCTCTTCGTTTTCCGCGGGGATGAACACGGTCTTGACGCCGGCGCGCTGGGCGGCCATGAGCTTCTCCGGCAGGCCACCGATGGGCTTGACCTCGCCCTGGAGGGAGACCTCACCGGTCATAGCCACCTTCGGCGTCACCGCTACCCCAGTCACAAGGGAGGACAGGGACGTGGTCAGCGTGATTCCGGCAGAGGGGCCGTCCTTGGGCGTGGCCCCGTCGGGCACGTGGATGTGCAGGTCGTTCTGCTCAAAGAGCTCAGCGCGCTCCGGGAACATGTGCTTGACGAGACTCACCGCGATCTGGGCCGACTCCTTCATCACGTCGCCCAGCTGACCGGTGACGGTGATCTTGCCGCTGCCCTTGGTAAAGAGCGTCTCAATGTACAGCACGTCCCCGCCCACCGGCGTCCAGGCAAGGCCCGTCACTACGCCCGGCTTGGCCTCCTCCTTGACCTGGCGGCGGTGCAGCGGGTGCCCGTCCAGCACCTCGCGCAGATCCTCCGGCCGGACGGTGACAGGCGTCTTGCCGCCGCGGACCAGTCTGACCGCCGCTGAGCGGCAGAGGGTATCCATCTGCTTTTTCAGCCCCCTGACGCCCGCCTCGCGGGTGTAGTCCTCGATGATGGCGCTGACGGTCTCATCCGGAACGCACAGGGTCTCCGGGTCGATGCCCACGGCCTCCATCGCCTTGGGCAGAAGATGGCGCTTTGCGATCTCCAGCTTCTCCGCGGGGGTGTAACCCCGGAAGGAGATGACCTCCATGCGGTGCATCAGGGGCTGGGGGATGGTGTCGACGGAGTTTGCGGTGCAGATAAAGAACACGTCCGACAGGTCGAAGGGCACGTTTAAGTAGTGGTCGGTGAAGTTGCGGTTCTGCTCCGGGTCCAGCACCTCCAAAAGGGCGCTGGCGGGGTCGCCGTTGTAGGAGACGGAGAGCTTGTCCACCTCGTCAAGCACCAGGACGGGGTTGGAGACCCCGGCCTTCTGGATGCCGTCGAGGATGCGGCC
This sequence comes from uncultured Eubacteriales bacterium, assembly GCA_900319835.1. The sequence continues at coordinate 37,269 of ONPY01000005.1, forward strand.
GGGCATGGCGCCGATGTAGGTGCGCCGGTGGCCGCGAATATCGGCCTCATCCCGCACACCGCCGAGACTGACGCGCACATACTTGCGGCCCAGGGCCCTGGCGATGCTCTGGCCGATGCTGGTCTTGCCGGTGCCGGGAGCGCCGACGAAGAGCAGAATGGAGCCGGACTGGACCTTGCGCAGATCCATGACGGCGATCTGCTGGAGGATGCGGTTTTTCACCTTGGCAAGGCCAAAGTGGTCCTCGTCCAGGATCTTTTCCGCCTGGTCGAGATCGATGTGCTCGGCGTCCTCCCGCTTCCAGGGCAGGCCCGCCATGAAGTCCAGATAGTCGTAGAGCAGGCCGTACTCGGCGCTGTTCTTGCCCTCCTGCTTGAGCCGGCCCAGTACCTTGTCGCACTCCTTGCGGGCGATCTCGTTCATGGGGGCGTCCTTGAGACGCTGCTCCAGCTTCTGCAGGTCGGAGATGTTCTCCGGGTGCAGCTCGTCAAGCTCGTTTTGCAGATACTCCAGCTGCTTCTTGATGGCCGCCTCCCGGTAGAGCTTCTGGTGATCCTCCTCCTGGGCGGTGCGCACCTCGTTGCCCACCTTCATCAGCTCCAGGTTCTCGTAGATCATCTCCTCCATACGCTCGAAGCGGGTCCGTTTGCTGTCCTCGGCGAGCAAAGCGTACTTCTCCTCGTTGGTGGCTGTCATCCACGGCGAGAGCACCGCGGCAATCTCCCCGAGGTTGGTCCAGTTGGCCGCGAAGGCGCGCATGAGAGCGCCCCAGGGCTTGTCCTCGGCAAATTTCAGGATCTCTTCCTTGACCGCCGTGACGCGCCGCTCCTCCTCCGCCCGATCCAGATCCTCAATCTCCGGGCGGCGGGAGACGTTGACGGAGATGCTCTTGTCCGGCTGGATGCTGATCTCGTCGATGTTCACCCGGCTGCGCAGGCGGATGGCCACAAAACCCTGCACGTCAGGCTGGGTCACCAGGCCGGTGATGCCGATGGGGTAAAAACTATCGGGCGTGACCGCATCCCGGGACATGGGCTCTTTGGTAATGAGCAGGACCACCTTGGCATCCTGCTGCGGCTCCTTCCCTGCGGACATGATGCGGTAGTAATCGGGTCTGAGATATATGGTGGAATCCGGTACGGCAATGGCGTTGTGTACGGGTAAAACCGGCATATGTGTTTCCTCCTTGCTGGAAATTCTGGCACTCGCTTCCTTTGAGTGCTAAGTGATGCGTAAAAAATTTTCCCCCGGCGGGGAGCTTTCTGCTTTACAACTGTAAAGATTCTGGTATAATCATAGTACCGGACTTTACAATTGTCAAGGTCATTCAAAAAGAGTTTACAATTGCGGAGGCTGCCATGTACTGCGGCTGCAACGAAAAAGCGATCCGTTCCCAGCGGGCCATTGCCCGCGCCCTGCTCCGGCAGATGGAGCGCGAGCCCTATGACACCATCAGCATCAGCGCGCTCTGTCGGGAGGCCGGGGTCTCCCGGCCCACCTTCTACTCTCTCTTCGGCTCAAAGGACGACGTGGTCTCCTTCCTGCTGCGCGAGAGCTACAGCTACGCCCCGGCAAAGAGCTGCGACAGTCTCTCGGAGCTGGAGACCATGTGTCTCGGCTACAGCCGGTATATCACCGACCAGCGGCACTTTCTCTCCCTGCTGGTGGAAAACGCCATCGGCTATCTGCTGTATCGGAGCATCTTTGAAGCGCTGCTCGGCTGCGACTGCTTTCTCTCCGGACGCGACCCGTCCTCAAGACGTTACGCGGCAAACTTCGCCGCGGGGGGGCTCACCGGCATCGTCCAGGACTATGTGACAAGGGAGGCCTGCTCCGCCGAGGAGCTGGGCCGGGTGCTGGAGCAGATGTTCTCCGGGGCCATGTTTCTGTAACAGGTAAAAGAAATCGCTGCCTGGCGGCAGCGATTTCTTTTTATACGATTTCCAGCGGGATGCCAAACTGTCTGGCGTGCGCCGCTCCGGCGCTGCCCTCCTTCGCCCGGATGGTGAGTTCGGGGCAGGCGAGGAAGACCTCCGCGCAGAGCTCTGTCACGCTCTTCGGCAGGGTAACTGAGCGAAGATTCTCACAACCGCGGAAAGCCCACTCCCCGATGGACTCAACCTCCTCGGGGATGTCCACTTCCTCCAGGGATTTACAGCCGGAGAAGGTCTCCTTCCGCAGGCGTTTCAGACCCGCAGGCAGGGTGATCCGGCGCAGGGAGATACAGTCGAGAAACGCGCCCACACCGAGTTCGCGCAGGGAGTCCGGCAGGCTGACGCGGCAAAGCCGTTCGCAGCCGGCAAAACAGCCGTTGGCGATGCCGGTGACGCCCTCGGGCAGCAGCGCCTCCTCGATCTCAAAGCCGCCGCGCGTCCTCAGCAGCATACCCGCCGTGAGGGCAAAGCCCGCCCGGGTCAGATTCTCCGGCAGTTTGACAATTTTGTCTTCCATGGCGCCTCCTCAGCGAAAGGCGTTGCGGCCTTCGTCGTAGGCAAAGCCCACCGCGGCGAGCCGCTTTTCCAGTTCTTCCCGGTCCTCGTCCAGCGCGTCGCACAGCGCGTCGAGATCCGGGTATTCGTCCCGCAGCTTCGTGTTGACCACGCTCAGCAAAATCATCGGGTCCTTCGGCAGCATAAGCCGCCCTCCTTTCGCTTCCGCGTCTACTGCAGGAAGCCCATATATTCGTCGAAGACGTTGAACAGCATGTCTCCGGAGCAGACGGGCACGAGCCTGTCCTCGGCCCCGAGTGGGACGAAATCGAAGAGTTCGCTTGCCGCCGTCAGCACCAGCACCGGGATGATCTCGTAATCCGGGCCGAAGACGATCTCCAGATACGGAACGTACTTGGCCGCCTGTTTGAGCTCCTCCGGGTCGATCCGATCCTTCATCTTAAATTCCAGGGAGAAGACCCTGGTCTCCGTGATCACCAGCACATCTGCGTAAATGCGCACCGTCCGTGCCCGTTTGAGCCGCAGTTCAAAGGCCAGCTCCCAGGTAAGGCACTCATCGCCCAGCATCTCCCGCAGATCCCGCAGCAGCCCCAGCACGCTTGCCCGACAGTCCCGGAAGGAGTGGAGCAGACCGCGGGTGTCGTTCAGGTTCCGGCCGATGTCGCCGCAGCCCTTTGCAAGCTGCGCCATCCACTCCGCCTCGGAGAGCGTAGCAAAATCCGCCGCTGTGCCGTACCAGCCGGCAAATTCCTCCAGCCCCGCGTGGGGCCGCGCCTGCCGGACCAGCCCGTGCCAGCGAAAGTCCCGGTCCTGCCAGCAGAGCTCCTTCATCAGCGGTGAGCCGTAGAGCACGCGGTTGACCGTCTTGTGGTCAAGCTTCAGTTCCGCCGCGATCTCACGGGCGCGCAGGCCCTTTCCGCGGCAGATGACCGCGCAGACGGCCCGCTCCAGATCCTGCTGCGTCATGGTAACGCCCCCGAATGCGCCTCAGATCAGAGGTACGAGACGGTCTCCGTCAGCGGCTTGCGGCTGCTGTGGTTGGGCAGCGGGCCCGCGCCCTCGGCGGCGTAGCCCAGATCCATCAGCATCAGGATCTCCTCATTCTCCGGCAGGCCCAGGGCCTCGGCCAGCTTCTCCGGGTCGAAGAAGTTGATCCAGCAGCTGTCCACGCCCTCGTTGGCCGCGGCGAGGATCATGTGGGTGGCGACGATGGTGGCGTCCTCCACGCCGGAATCCCGCTTGCCGCCGGGATAGGTGAAGACGTTGTTCTTGTCAAAGGCGACGGCCAGCACCGTGCCCGCGCCGTAGCGGCAGGGCGTGACCGCGTCCATCCTGGCAAGCGCCTCCTGCGACTGCAGGACATAGATGTGCTGCTCCTGCAGGTTTTTGGCGGTGGGGGCCGCCTGGCCCGCCTCCAGAATGGCGTTTAACTTCTCCGCCTCCACAGGGCGGTCGCTGTACTTTTTGCAGGAATAGCGCGCCTGCACCAGTTTTGCATACTCCATGGTTGTACCTCCTGTTTGAAGATGGTTTTCGGGTTCCCTTACATTCTGCTTTTAGCATAGCATGACGCTTGGTTGATTTCAATTGTTTTCTGCTTGGCAAACCCGCGGGAGCTCTTTATGAATTGAGCGGCCTGACAAATCAGGCGAAGCGGCCCAGAATGATTTTGACGACAAACAGCGCGGCAACCAGCAGAATCGCGGGCTCCAGCTCCTTAAAACGGCGGGTGACCAGCTTGTTGAACACATAAAACAGCACGCCGAACATGATGCCGTCCGAGATGGACGAAGCGCAGATCATGATGATAATGGTCATAAAGGCGGGCACGCTCTCGCTGAAATCGCTGTAGTCGATCTCCCGGATTGGGCTGATCATCATGAGGCCCACGATGATCAGGGCCGGCGCCGTGGCCGCGCTGGGGATGGAGCCGAACAGCGGCTCGAGAAACAGGGCGGCCAGAAACAAAACGGCGGTGGTGACGGCGGTCAGCCCCGTGCGCCCGCCCTCGGCCACGCCTGAGGCGCTCTCCACAAAGGTGGTGACGGTGGAGGTGCCGAGCATGGCGCCTGCGGTGGTGCCGATGGCATCGGCAAGCAGGGCCTGCTTGCAGCGGGGAATGCTGCCGTCGGGCTGGACAAGGCCGGACTTGCCCGCGCAGCCGATCAGCGTGCCGACGGTGTCGAACATGTCCACAAACAAAAACGTGAACACCACCACACAGAAGTCAAAGATGCTCCTTCCGCTGGAGAAGATCTCACCGAAGGCAAAGCAGCAGAAGTAAGGCGCGCTGGGCAGATAGGATCCGCCGGCATAGTGGGTCACGCCGAAGGGGATGCCGACCAGCGTGGTGAGCGCAATGCCGATGAGCAGCGCGCCCCGGACGTTGTAGACCAGCAGGGCGCTGATGATGAGCAGACCGATCATGGCCACGCCCGGCGCGCCGGCATACCACGCGGCATTGAGTGCGGAGACCGTGCCGCTGGGGTCGGAGACGATGATACTGGCGTTTTTCAGCCCGATGTAAGCGATGAAGAGGCCGATGCCGGCGCCGATGGCCTTTTTCAGACTGGCGGGGATGCTGTTGACGATAGCCTCGCGCACGTTGCAGAAGGTCAGTACTATGAAGATGATGCCCTCCACAAAGATGGCCGAGAGCGCCCACTGCCAGGAATAGCCCATGCCCAGGCAGACCGTGTAGGAGAAGAAGGCGTTGAGCCCCATCCCCGCCGACAGGCCGAAGGGCAGGTTAGCAACCAGGCCCATGATGAGGGTCGCGATGGCCGAGGCGATCGCCGTGGCGGAGAAGACCCTGCCAAATTCCATGCCGGAGGCCGACAGGATCCCGGGGTTGACCGCCAGGATGTACGCCATGGTGGCGAAGGTGGTCAGGCCCGCGATCAGTTCCGTGCGTACATTGGTTCTGTTTTCCTTCAGATGAAACAAACGTTCCAGCATCTCTCTGTCCTCTTTCTCTTCCAGCGCCGTTTCCGGTGGTTTTTGTTTTTTATCTTATCACGATGCAGCAGGCAGGGCAAGTGTCAAAGCGGCACGCTCCCGGTCAAAAATGCAAAGAATCCCCACAGAACACGCTCCGTGGGGATTTGTTCTTACGGTTTGTAAAGGGCGCACTCAGTCACGACGGCGTCCATGGGGATATCGTGGGCGTCCATGGGGATCCGGTCGGAGAGCAGCGCCTCATAGCACAGGCAGAACTTTTTACAGTTCCGGTCCACCAGGAAGCGGTCATAGTACCCCACGCCGTGGCCCATGCGTCTGCCGTCCTTCCAGGCCGACACGCAGGGGATCAGCGCCAGGGAGAAGCCGCCGATGCCCGCGGTCTCCCGGTCGTTCACAGGCTCCGGGATGCCGAGGGTGCCGGGCTGCAGCTCGTCGATCGAGCTGATGCGGACGGCCTTCATGATCCGCCCCGGGTAGCAGCGCGGCACATACAGGGTCTTGCCGCTCTCCAGGGCCGCGGCGAGGATGGGATAGGTGTCCGGCTCGTCCCACATGCTGACGAAGACAAACACCGACGACGCCTGCCGCCAGGCCTCGCTCTCGAAGATTCTCTCCCGCAGGGCAAGGTTTGCCGCCTGCCGGTAACTCTCATCCAGCGTCTCGCCCCTGGCCCGGATCTCGCGGCGCAGCGCCTTTTTCTCCTCCCGGATGCGGACGCGTGCCGAAAGCCGCTCCTCCAGCCACGCGGCCAGGACCGCGGCGCCGCTGTACGCAAAGTCCCGGTCGGCGTAAAGCAGCGTCACGCTCTCCTCCTTCAGGCTGCGCTCCAGGGTGTAGACGAAGGCGGCGTTGGCCTTTCCGTCCAGTTCCTCCCGGTAGCGGGCGCGAAAGGCCGCAAACTTCTCCGGGGTGTGATCGTACCAGGCGCTCAGATCGTCGGAGGGCGCGGCCTCTCTCATCCAGAGGGCGGCCTGGGCCTCCGCCTTGCTCAGACCCTGAGGCCACTGCCGGTCCACCAGGACCCGCAGCCCGTCCTCCGGCGCCGCGGGTTCATAGACCCGTTTGACTTGGATGCTTCCCGCCATAGATGTCCTCCGTCCTGTTTTTGTTTATCATACATCCAGCGCGCTCAGATCGTCAAGCGTCTCGCGCCGGACGGCGACATAGCTCTCCCCGTCCCGCAGCATGACCACGGGAGGCCTGCCCAGGCGGTTGTAGTTGGAGGCCATGGAGTAGTTGTACGCCCCCGTGGTGCAGACAGCCACCCGGTCACCCCGGGCGATATCCGCCGGCAAACTTACAGCGGGCTGGAGAACGTCCCCGCTCTCGCAGCAGCGGCCCACCAGATCGAAAACCGCGTTCTCTCCCCCGGCGTCCCGGACGGGGAGCACCGTGTATCGGGCCCGGTAGAGGCAGTAGCGCGGGTTGTCCGCCATGCCTCCGTCCACTGTGACGTAGTTCTTAAAGCCCGGGATGTGCTTGACGGTGCTGACCGTGTAGACCGTCATCCCCGCGTCGGCCACGATGCTGCGCCCCGGCTCCATCAGGATGCGCGGCACCGGCAGGTTCAACTCCGCAGACTTTGCCCGGATATGTCCGGCCAGCGCCTGGATGCGCCCGGGGATGTCCGCCTGCTTATCGCTCTCGACATAGCGCACACCGTAACCGCCGCCGAAATTCAGCGTCCCGGCCGTATAGCCCAGCTCGCTTTGCAGCGCGGCCATGAAAGAGAGCATCACGTCCGCCGTGTCCTCAAACACCGTCTCGTCAAAGACCATGGAGCCCACGTGGCAGTGGAGCCCTTCCAGCTTCAGATGCGCCATTCCCAGCGCTTCGCGCACGAATTCCAGCGCCTGGCCGGTCTCGATGGGGACGCCGAACTTCACGTCCACCTTGCCGGTGCTGATGGCTTCATAGGTGTGTGGATCAATGCCCGGGGTGATACGCAGCAGGATCTTCTGTGTCACGCCCCGCGCCGCAGCGAGCGTCTCCAGGGCATACAGCTCGGTCGCGTTGTCCACGATGACGTGACCCACGCCGGCATCCAGCGCGTAGCGCAGATCCTCATCCGTCTTGCCGTCGCCGTGAAACCAGATTCCCTCGGCCGGATACCCTGCCTGGATGGCGGTGTAGATCTCCCCGCGGGAGACGGCGTCCACGTCCATGCCCTCCTCCTTCATAATGCGGTACATCTGTTTGAAGGCGCAGGCCTTGCTTGCGTAGAGCGGCAGGGCACTCTCCCCGAAGGCTTCGCGGAAGGCGGCCTTGTACATGCGGCAATTGGCGCGGATGCGCGCCTCGTCCATCAGATAGAGGGGCGTGCCGTACTGCCCGGCCAGAGCGGCCACAGACTGCCCGGCAAAGCGCAGCGCGCCGGTTTCGTCTCTTTGAATGTTGCTGCACAGCATGGTAATCACATTCCTTCCCGTTAAGTCTTCAGCATTCTAACACACTACCGAATTGAAGTCAAGGCGTTTTCCACCCTGCTTCCTGATTCGCAAATTTTTCCATTCGGAGGGTTGACAAGTGTAGTCTCTTGTGCTATGGTGTCATTGTCTGGACTACAGCTGTAATCCCTCAAAGGAGGACAAACGCATGCAAAATCAAATTGCCGACAAGATTTCCGATTCCGAGCTGGAGGTCATGAAGGTCCTCTGGCAGGCGGGGGACGCCCTGCCCGTCACCGAGATCCGCGAGACCCTGCAGAAAACTCGCGGCTGGGAGGCCACCACGGTGAAAACTCTGGTGTCCCGCCTAGTCTCCAAGGGCGTGATCCGGCAGGAAAAGCGCAACGTCTTCTATTATTCCCCGCTGATCTCCGAGCGGGAGTACAACGGCTGGGCGACCGCTCATTTGATTCAGCGCCTGTACCACGGCAGCGCCCGCGATCTCGTGGCGGCTCTGGTCCACTCCGAGGGCCTGACCAAGGCGGATCTGGAGGAGCTGCGCCAAATGTTCAAGGTGGAGGACTGACACTTGAATACCATTCTGACTTTGACCCTCAGCGGCAGCGCCCTGGCTCTGCTGCTGCTCCTGCTGCGCGCTGTCTTTGCCCGGCGGATGCCCAGCACCGTCTATTACTACGCCTGGCTGCTGGTGCTGCTGCGCTTTGTATTGCCCCTGCCCGGGCTGGTGCCTGCGCTGTCACCATCCGCTCAGCCTGAGCCGACTCCCGCTGCGGTGAGCGCGCCGCTGCCCCGCGCGGCCGCTGGGGCGCTTTTCCCCGGCGCGCCGGGCCTGGGCTTCATCCCGGCCGGTGGCACGGCACCGCTTGATGCCGCCGAGAGAAAAAGCGACACGTCCCCGGCCCCCGCGCCGGAGCAGACCCTGGCGCCCGCCTCAACCGTAAAGACAGCCTTTGACTGGCGCGCGCCTCAGCTGTGGCTCACCGTGTGGGCCGTCGGCGCGGGGCTGTGCCTCATGGTGCCCGTCGTCTCCTATGTCCGTTTCACCGGGAGACTGCGGCGGACACTCAGCAGGCCAGACGCCGCGGTCCGCGTTGTTTATGACTCACTGACCGGCCGCCGGCCCGCCCTGTATGTGTCCCGGGGTCTGCTCACGCCGCTGATGTACGGGGTATTCTCCCCGAAGATCGTCCTGCCCGCGCGGGAATATGATGTGGAGACGCTCTCCAACATTCTCCGCCACGAGCTGACGCACTACCGCCGCCTCGACACGCTGTACAAGTGGTTTGCCGCGGCGGTGCTGGCCGCGCACTGGTTCAACCCTCTCGCCTGGCTCATCCGGCGGGAAGTGAGCCGCGCCTGTGAGCTGAGCTGCGACGAGACGCTGCTGCGCTCCATGTCGCGTTCGGAGAAGCAATCCTACGGAAACACCCTGCTGAACATGGCGGCGTCCAGCGCGCTGCCCGCGGGTGTGGTCGCCACCACCTTTTCCACCGAGAAGAAAAACCTGAAAGAAAGATTGGAGCAAATCATGCATTATAAGAAAAACGGTGCGCGGCTTGTGGCCGCGCTGCTGACCGTCGCGATCCTGGCGGGCTGCGGAATCGCCGCGGGGCCGAAAGCCTTTGAGACCGCCGCGCCGGATACGCCCGACACGCGGGACGGCGTGCGCGTCTCCACCGTGGACGAGCTGCTGGCCGCCATCGCGCCCAACACCACCATTCTTCTGGAGCCCGGGGAGTACGATCTCTCCACCGCCTCCGACTACGCCAAAGACTCCGGCAAGGAATTCTACACCTGGGGCAACGTCTATTCCGACAGCACCCAGAACGCCGAGCTGCTGATCCACGATGTGGAAAACCTCACCATTCTGGGCGACGGACTGGACACGACCACCATCGCCGCCATCCCCCGCTATGCAAACGTGCTGCGCTTTGAGGGCTGCACGGGGCTGACTCTCTCCGGCTTTACTGCCGGGCACACAAGGGAGCCGGGCTTTTGCTCCGGCGGCGTGATCCGGCTGGAAAACTGCGCCGGCACCGCCATTGACTCCTGCGGCCTCTTCGGCTGTGGCACCGTGGGCGTCTGGGCCAGCGGCTGCAGCGATCTCAACGTTAAGGGCTGCCGGATCTACGAGTGCAGCTGGGAGGCGGTGGACGTGAGCCAGTGCCGAAACGTGCGGGTGGAGGACTGTGACATCTACCGCCACGGCGTCCGCGAGGGCCAGGGCGCTGCCACGAGTCTGTTCCTCGCCTCCTACACCGAGGGCTTCACCGTCTACAACAACCGCATCTACGAAAACGCCGCCGAGTACCTGCTGAATCTGCAGTACACCCGCAAGGCCGTCTTCCTCTCCAACGACGTGCACGACAACTGGATTGTGGGCTCCATGCTGCTCTTTGAGCAGTACCCCGCCATCGTGGACGGGTGCAGCTTCCGCGACAACGACATGCGCTTCTGGCTGCCAAACCGCAGGCTCAACCCCGTCTCCATCGACGGCACGCTTTTGAGCGACGAGGATCTCGAAAACATGACCCTGCGGGATTTGGACCCGGACACCGCCATCGCCCCCGAGCCCACCGGTGTGCCCGAGACGGTGCGGCCCGGCCAGGACATCACCGTCACCAACGTGGACGACTTTCTCAAGGCCATCGGCCCGGACCGCACCATCGTCCTGGACGGGGAGCTCTTCGATCTCTCCGAGGCCCAGGACTACGGCTCCTTCGGCGGGGATTACTACTACTGGCAGCAGACCTATGACGGGCCGGAGCTGGTGATCCACGACGTGGACGGGCTCACCATCCACCCCAAGGCCGCCTACGCCGAGGCCACGACCCTGGCCGCCGTCCCCCGCTACGCAAATGTTTTGAGCTTCAAGGACTGCGGCAACATCCAGCTGGTGGGCTTCACCCTGGGCCACACGAAGGAGCCCGGTTCCTGCTCGGGCGGCGTGGTGAATCTGGACAACTGCGGCAGTGTCAGGCTGGACGGCATGCACCTCTACGGCTGCGGCATCCTCGGCCTGCAGACCGCCCGCTGCGCCACGCTTCAGGTGTACCGCACGGAAATCTATGAGTGCTCCCAGGGCGCGGGCCAGTTCTTCCAGACCGACGGCATCGAGTTTCTGGACTGCGACATCCACGACGTGCCCTCCCCCGCCCTGGTCTTCCGCGAGTGCGGCGACAAGAGCTGGAACGGCCAGCCGATCTCCGGCCTCAACGGGATGTTCGATGTGGGCGAAAACGGCGCATTACAGGAGATCCATTATGAAGAACCGGAGGAGCGGGAGTTCACCGGTGCGGTGGAGGATCTGGCCAACCCCTTCTACAAGGAGGCGCCCACACCGCTGATAGCGGACTCTCCCGTTTATAACTTTGCCGCAAGCGTCCAGCGGGATTTTGACGAGTGGAACTGGCCGTCTCTGGCGGACAAGGTCGCCTACCCCGTGCAGGTCTTCGTGGAGGATTACAGCGTTGTCCTCCACGACCGGGAGGAATTTCTCGAATGCTTCGGTGACGAGAATGTCATCCACAACCTCACCGAGAGCGGCGCCATCGACCGCATCGCCCGTGCGGGCAACACGGAGTCCGGCTCCACCGTTCTCGGTATGACCCTGTTGGACCACTATATCGCCGCCACCTGCGTCGGGGATGTGCTGACGGAGGATAACCTGCGCATCCGCGCCATCTCCTTCGCCTCTCCTCTCTGGCCCGGCCGTCCCTTTGACGCCACAAGCGACGCCCTGGCCGACAATGCACCTCCCGTGCCGCCCACGCCCCAGCCGGCAGCATAAAACAAAGCTGGACCCAAAAGCTCCTCCCGTTTGGGAGGAGCTTTCAGACTGTAGACAAAGTCCGTTTTTCGTCATTGCGAACCAGTGACCGACGTCACTGGTGTGGCAATCCGTATTCCCCGAAAGCCGCATGATTCCTGAC
>ONPY01000076.1 GCA_900319835.1 uncultured Eubacteriales bacterium
CCTTTCGGTTTTGTCTGAGCAACTCAACCCTAACACAGGTACTCTCTATTCGCTATTCTTTTTTACCTTCTGTCACACATCATTGTAAACCCTACATTTTTGACAGCGCAGCAGCAGGTGGTTTTCTTGACAATTTGACGCGCTTTGCTATACTAAAAATAAAAACTCATTTCGGAGGTCCCTTATGACAATCGAAGAACGCGCAGAAAAAGGCGCTCAGCTGAAAAAGAGCGGTTCATGTAATTGCTGTCAGGCTGTCGCGGCGGTGCTGGCAGATCAGACCGCGCTTTCCCAGGAGGCGTTGATACAAATCGCCTCCGGCTTTGGCGCTGGCATGGGCAACATGGAGGCCACCTGCGGCGCGCTGGTCGGCGCAGTACAGATGGCGGGTCTTGCGTTGGAGGGCAAAAACACCATGCGCTCTGCCAGAATGTTGGCTGAATCCTTTGCCAGACAGTGCGGTGCTGTGCGATGCCGCGATCTAAAAGGTAAAGGCGCCGGCGCTCCCCTCTGCGCCTGTGAAGACTGTGTGCGCAATGCCATTTACGCCTATGGAGAAATCGTTGGGCTGAAGGATACGGAGCCGTCTGCATGAAGCTGACGGTTCTTGCTGATAACAACACCTATATCGATCAGTATTTCCTGGGTGAACCGGCGATATGCTATCTGCTGGAAGACGGAGACGACCAGCTTCTTTTTGATCTGGGCTACTCGGACGTGTATCTGAAAAACGCACAGGCCATGGGGCTGGATCTGGCCAATGTCCATACGTTGGTTTTTTCCCATGGGCATAACGACCACACCGGCGGGCTTGCCTATCTCCCGTCGGAGCTTTTTGGCTCCAGAATCGTCGGGCACCCGAATCTGCTGGAGCCGAAAAAGGGCGGCGGGCTCTCCATTTCAGCACCCATTTCGGCTGAGGATCTGCTCGGGAGCTTTCAGCTCCAGCTGTCCCGTGAGCCGCAAAAGCTGAGTGAGCACATCTGGTTTCTCGGTGAGATTCCCCGCCACTTCTCTTTTGAAAATCAAAAGGCAGTCGGCATGCGCTATGTTCGCGGTCACTGGGAACCGGACTATGTGCTGGATGACTCCGCCCTGGCTCTTCTGGTATCGGGTGGGATTTTTATTGTGACCGGCTGCTCCCATTCCGGGATCTGCAACATCATCCGCTATGCAAAGCAGGTCACGTGCTGCAGCCGTGTATTGGGCGTGATCGGCGGCTTTCATCTGTTTGACGAGGACACGGAGCAGACCACAAAGACCGCAGCTTTCTTTCAGAAAGAAGGGCTGACGCAGTTTTATCCCTGTCACTGTACCTCACTGCAGGCCAAGATACGTCTTGCGGAAAAGCTCTCCTTGCGGGAGGTCGGTGTCGGCCTGCAGCTGATCTGGGACGAAAGGAACGGATCTTTCTGCGAAAAGCGCGGCATGCTAGATTAGCAAGCAGACAGCCAGGGACTCCGTTTCAGACAGGGGCCCTGGCTCTTTTCATAAAGCATCATTTGATTTTGAGTTTGATAGAGTTCATCTCTTCCGCCTGGGGATCATATAGATAGGAGATTTCCTCCGCTGTGGTGTTCAGCACAGACAGCGAAAGTCCGTTTTCCTGAAAGAACGTAAAACCCGGACTTCCTCTTTTATGAAGAAATCCGGGTCTCTGGAGCTGGTAATGTGACTCGAACACACGACCTGCTGATTACGAATCAGCTGCTCTACCGACTGAGCTATACCAGCATGCTTCTGCAACGCAAGGTATTCTAACATAAAGGGTTTGCAAAGTCAACCTTTTCCTCTCCGCTAAAAACGGGAAAGGCTGTTTGTCTCACGCGCTCTTTGAACCGCGGCAGATATTACATTTAGTTGAATTCTGTCTTTTTTGCTTGAAACGTAAAAAATGTCGCGGCATCTTAAACCAGACTTAATTGTTTGCTTTTCAGGAATGTTTTGCATTGTTTCAAGAACAATTCTTGCTTTGATTATACCGATTACGAAAGTTTACATAAAGTTACTTGCATGAAAAACTCCAAAGAGTTATCAACACTTTCAACAGGTTTTTCAACAGGCCGCTTTTCACAGTATAGCGCGAAAAACAGGGAAAAAGGGCAAATCATGGCAATGGCTGTATTTTGTGTCTGTTACAAAAGAGAAACATCATGGGGTCAACATAACTCAATATCGATATAGGTGCATCATCCCGGTGTCGGCAAGCGAGACATAATCGCCGTCTGCGACGATGATGTGATCCTCCAGATGGATACCCACAATTTCCAACGCGTTATACAGCGTCTTGGTGACCGTGTCATCCTCACGGGATGGGAGCGCAATTCCACCGGGGTGGTTGTGGGCAATGATCACGGAGCTGGCCTTCACTTTCAGCGCCTTTTCCACTACCTTGCGGGTGTTGATGTTGACGGCATTGACAACGCCGCGGCTCATCTCACAGCAGCATAGAACTGAGCGCTTGTTATCCAGGCAGAGCATCAGCATGACCTCATCCTGCTCATCGGCAAAGCGCGGAACCAGGTACTTCCCGGCATCCCGGGAGGATGTAATCTGCCGGATCTCGTTTGCCTTGGAGATGGCGCTTTTCTTCATGATCTGCGGCAGCAGCATGAGCAAAACCGCCGTGTGCTCCCCTACTCCGGGAACCTCCATCAGGTCTTCCGCGGTGGCGTGGAAGATTTCATCCAGACTCCCAAAGCGGTCAAGCAGCGCATGCGCCAGCTCATTGGTATCCCGGCGGGCAATAGAAAAGAACAGCAAAAGCTCCAGGGCCTGGATCTCGTTCATGCTCTCCAGCCCGTTCTCAATAAAGGCTTTCTTCAGTCGTTCCCGGTGCCCGTCGTGAATTCCCATCTTGTTCTCCTCTAAATCTCCATCGTCGCGTATGCGTTCAGGTCGCTGCCGGCTCTCGTACCGGCAAGATACTCATAATACCCCTGGGCTCCGATCATGGCACCGTTGTCGCCGCAGAGCTTCAGGGGCGGGACAAAGAGCTTTCTCCCTTCCCTTTCTGCAGCAAGGGCAAAGTCCGCGCGGATCCTCTTGTTTGCAGCCACGCCGCCTGCCACCACGATCTTCTCATAGCCGAGTTCGCGGGCCGCCATCATGGTTCTGGGCACCAGACTGTCGCTGACGGCTTTGGTAAAGGATGCCGCGAGAGACGCTCTGTCCAGTTCCTCTCCTTTCTGTTCGGCGTTGTGTACCAGATTGATCACCGCCGTTTTCAGTCCGGAAAAGCTCATATCATAGGGGTTCCCGTCCACATGGCCGATGGGGAAAACGTATTTGCTGTCGTCCCCACCCTGAGAGAGCAGCTCGATAGGCCGTCCGCCCGGGTATGGAAGCCCAAGTACACGCGCGGTCTTGTCAAAGCACTCCCCCGCCGCATCGTCCCTGGTGCAGCCAAGGATCTTCATGTCGGTGTAATCCCGCACATCCACCAGCAGCGAGTTGCCGCCGGATATGGCAAGGCACAGGAAGGGCGGCTCCAGCTCCGGATAAGCCAGATAGTTTGCGGCGATGTGCCCGCGGATATGGTGTACGGGGATCAGCGGCACCTGCAGTGCTGCGGCGCAGGCCTTGGCGAAGTTCACCCCCACAAGCACCGCGCCGATCAGGCCTGGCGCATAGGAGACCGCAACGGCGTCGATATTCTTCCGTTCAATCCCCGCCGCCTCGATGGCCTGTTGTGACAGAAGAGAGATTGCCTCCACATGGCAGCGGGACGCAATCTCCGGCACCACGCCGCCATAGATCGCATGCAGCTGTGCCTGGGAGCGGATCTGATCGGTGAGAACATGTCTGCCGTCTTCAACAACGGCAACCGCTGTCTCATCACAGGTAGACTCAAATGCAAGAATTTTCAATGTCTTTCTGCCTCTATTTCAAAGTATTCGTCATTAAAATCGCGTCTTCTTTGGGAAGACTGTAGTAGTTCTTTCTACGCCCCACGGGGAGAAAACCATGTTTGCGGTACAGCGCAATGGCAGCTTCATTTCCCGCACGTACTTCCAGCGTCACAAAAGCCAGGGAGCGTCCGTGCGCCCGGTCCACCAGTTCGTTGATCAACCTGTTCGCCAGGCCCTGGCGGCGTGCCTTCGGGTGAACTGCCACATTGGAGATATAGCCCTCGTCCAAAACGCACATCATACCAACATAGCCCAGGACGTATCCATCCCTGTCCAGCGCAACGATGCACTCATGCTGTGCGTCATGCAGCTGTGAGCGCAGCTGCTCGGGCGTCCACGGCATTGAAAAGCAGAGCTTTTCAATCTCTTCCATCTGTGGAATATGGCACGGCTTGGCGTCGCAGATTCGTGCTTCCATCAGTGCGCCTCTGCCCAGCTGTGGCCGATATGCGCCTCGGCGGTCAGGGGAACGCTCAGATGCACGGCGTTTTCCATTTCGCTCTCCAGCAGCGCTTTCACCGTCTCCGCCTCAGGCTCCGGGCATTCCACGATCAGCTCGTCATGCACCTGGAGGATCAGCCTGGCCTGGAGTTGCTGTTCCTTGAGCTTCCGCGCCACATTCACCATGGCAAGCTTGATGATATCCGCTGCAGTCCCCTGCACCGGCATATTCAGCGCCACGCGTTCCCCGAAGGAGCGGACGTTGAAGTTGCTGCTCTTGAGCTCCGGCAGATAGCGGCGTCGGCCAAAGAGCGTGTCTACATAGCCGTCCTTTTTTGCCTGGGCCACAATCTGCTTCATATAGTCGCGGACCCCGTGGTATTTGTCGAGATAGGCGTCCATATAAGCCTTTGCCTCGTTGGGGAAGACGCCGATGTCCTGTGCCAGCGAGAAGGCGGAAATCCCGTATACGATGCCGAAGTTGACCGCCTTGGCCCGGCTGCGCAGGAGGGGTGTGACCTCCGCCACCGGGATGCCAAAGACGCGGGAGGCCGTGACGGTGTGAAAATCCTCCCCGCTCAAAAACGCCTCGCGCATGGCCTCATCCCCGGAGATGTGGGCCAGAAGCCGCAACTCGATCTGGCTATAGTCGGCGTCCACCAGCACCATGCCAGGCCCAGCGACAAACATCTTGCGGATTTCAGCGCCCAGCTTTTTGCGGATGGGAATATTCTGGAGATTAGGCTCCGTGGAGGATAGGCGCCCCGTGGCTGTAACCGTCATCTGGAAGCTGGAATGTATTCTCCCGTCCTCGGCGATCACCTTCAGCAGGCCGTCGGCATAGGTGGATTTGAGCTTTGTCAGTGTGCGGTATTCCAGCACCTCTTCGATAATCGGGTGTTTACCGCGCAGCTTTTCCAGCACGTCGACATTGGTGCTCCAGCCGGTTTTTGTCTTTTTGCCGGACGGGAGCATCAGCTCTTCAAAGAGGACTTCGCCCAACTGCTTGGGAGAGTTGATGTTGAAATCGTGTCCGGCGTGGGCCCAGATACTCTCCTGCAGTCTCGCGATATCCCCGTTCAAGCTCTCGCCGAAATCATACAGTGCTTTCCGATCCACATAGAAGCCCGCCAGCTCCATGTCCGATAAGACTCGGCATAGGGGCAGTTCGATCTCCGCATACAGTCTGTCCATTTTGAGCTCATGAAGTTTTTCATCGAGCACCGGGTACAGGGCAAACACAGCCTGCGTCCCCTGTCGCTCAGCGCCCAGATAGCGGGCGGAGATGCGCGGGAGCGCGTAGTCGTTCTCATTGGCGTCCAGGAGATAGGCCGCAAGCGCCGTGTCAAAGACAAAGCCCTCGGTTGAAAGCCCCTCGCGCCGGAGCACATTCATCCTATCCTTGATTGCATGGCCGAG
The DNA here is from genome assembly GCA_900319835.1 of uncultured Eubacteriales bacterium. The sequence continues at coordinate 5,772 of ONPY01000076.1, forward strand.
CTTCTTTTTCTCCGGGGCAAAAACGATCCCGAGCAGGTGGCGCCAACTCTCGTCCCCACAGTGGCTCCAGTCCGCAAGATACACTGTATTCCCATCACAGAACTCCATGCTGTCCAGCGTGTCCCCAAAGGAGACGGCCAGCAGATCCGACTTTTCCGCCGCTGCCAGCATCGCCTGTACTGCGTCCGGTGTATCCGCCTGAACACACTCCAGCTCTCCGGCGTGAAAGCTCTCGCGGCTCTCTTCCGGCTCGCTCAGCCCCCAGCGCTCGATAAACTTCTGAAAGCCCAGACGCTTGAGTTGTGCATAGAGATCGTCAGTATAGTTTTTGTTCCAGAGGTTCTCCTCCGGCACGAAATGCATGGGCACTTCGCAGAGAATGGTGGCCAGCCAATAGGATTTCCGGGCGCTCTCCTCCCCGGCTGCCAGCTTCTTGCGCACGCCGTCCTTGATGTCCAGGGCGCTGAGGTTGGCATAGATGTTGTCCAACGTTCCATAACGGCGGATGAGATCCAGTGCGGTCTTTTCGCCGATGCCGGGAACGCCGGGGATGTTGTCGGAGCTGTCGCCCATCAGGGCCTTCAGATCCACCATCTGCGGCGGTGCAAAACCGTATTCCTCCCGAAACACCTCGGGCGTATAGAGGATGGTCTCCGTCTGTCCCATGCGGGATTTGACATTGCAGACGCTGGTGCTGTCGGTGATAAGCTGCAGGCTGTCCTTGTCGCCAGTGACCACCACACAGTTCCAGCCCTGTTTTCCGCAGATGAGGGAAGCGGTGCCGAGAATATCATCGGCCTCATAGCCCTCCTGCTCATAGCGGCGGATGCCCATGGCGTCCAGGGTCTCCTTCAAAACCGGCATCTGGACCGCCAGCTCCTCCGGCATGCCCTTGCGCTGCGCCTTGTAGCCCTCATAGGCCTTGTGGCGGAAGGTAGGCGCTTTCATATCAAAGCAGACACAGACAGCATCCGGCGCCTGCTCGTCCAGCATGCGCTGGAGAATGTTGAGAAATCCGAAGACAGCATTTGTGGGTGTGCCGTCCGGCGCGTTCAAGGGACGCACCCCGTAAAAAGCGCGGTTTACAATGCTGTTTCCGTCCAGGATCATCAGTTTCATGGGCTGCCTCCCAGTCAGGATTTGCCGCGCAGACGGATGATTTCGTCACGCAGCTGGGCCGCGATCTCGTATTCAAGCATTTCGGCGGCCTTGCGCATCTTGCTCTCCAGAGATGCGATCAGCTCTTTGCGCTCGCGCTCGGTCATCTTCACGCCGTTGGCTTTGAGCTTGGGCGCTGCATCCGTGGAGATCTCGATCAGATCGCGCACGCTCTTGGTGATCGTCTTGGGTACGATGCCGTTTGCCTCGTTATAGGCCTTCTGCTTCCGCCGGCGGCGGTCCGTCTCCTGGATGCAGGCCCGCATGGAGGGCGTAACGGTATCGGCGTACATGATGACGATGCTGTCCGCGTTTCTCGCGGCGCGCCCTACGGTCTGGATCAGACTTGTCTCACTGCGCAGAAAACCCTCCTTGTCCGCGTCCAGGATGGCCACCAGACCGACTTCCGGGATGTCCAGGCCCTCGCGCAGCAGGTTGATGCCCACCAGTACGTCAAATTCCCCTAAACGCAGATCGCGGATGATCTCCATGCGCTCGATGGTGTGGATGTCGTGGTGCATATACCGGCAGCGGATGCCGGCGCCGGTGAGGTAGGCGGAAAGATCTTCCGCCATTTTCTTGGTCAACGTGGTCACAAGACTCCGCTGGCCTTTGGCGATCTTGTCGTTGATCTCTCCGATCAGATCGTCGATCTGCCCCTCCACGGGGCGCACAAAGATCTCGGGATCCAACAGGCCTGTGGGCCGAATGATCTGCTCGGCAATCTGCCCGGCGCGCTCACGCTCATACTCGCCGGGGGTGGCGGAGACGTAGACGCGCTGGTGGATGCGCTGGGTAAACTCCTCAAACTTCAAGGGGCGGTTGTCAAAAGCCGAGGGGAGACGAAAGCCGAACTCCACAAGGGATTCCTTCCTCGCCCGATCGCCGCGGTACATGGCCCGCACCTGCGGCAGCGTCACATGGCTCTCGTCCACAAACAGCAGGAAGTCCTTGGGGAAATAGTCCAGCAGCGTCATGGGTGGACTGCCCGGCGCGCGGTTGGAGATCACACGGGAATAGTTCTCAATCCCGGTGCAATAGCCCAGCTCCTGCATCATCTCAATATCATAATCCGTACGCTGACGGATCCGCTGCGCCTCGAGCAGCTTACCGTTATCGGTAAAATACTTGACCCGCTCGTCACACTCCTGGCGGATGCGGCAGATGGCGTCGGCCATTTTCTCCTTTGTTGTCACATAGTGGCTGGCGGGATATATGGCGGCGTGGTTGAGATAGCGGGTGGCAGTGCCGGTGACGACATTGATCTCGCTGATGCGGTCCACCTCGTCCCCAAAAAACTCCACGCGGATGGCCTTATCGGTGGAGTACGCAGGAAAGATTTCCACCGTGTCGCCCCGCACGCGGAACATGTTGCGCTCAAAGGCGATGTCGTTTCGCTCGTACCGGATCTCCACCAGTTTTTTTAAGAGCTCGTCAAAGCTCCTTGTCTGGCCGGGCCTGAGCGAAATGACCATGTTGGCATAGTCGATGGGGTCGCCCAGGCCGTAAATACAGGAGACGGAGGAGACCACGATCACATCCCGTCTCTCAAACAGGCTGGACGTGGCGCTGTGGCGCAGGCGCTCGATCTCATCGTTGATGGCGCAGTCTTTCTCGATAAAGGTATCGGTATGGGGAATATACGCCTCAGGCTGATAGTAGTCGTAATAGCTGACAAAATACTCCACGGCATTTTCCGGGAAAAACTCCTTGAACTCGCTGCAAAGCTGGGCGGCCAGCGTTTTGTTGTGCGCCAGAACCAGTGTCGGCCGGTTCAAGCGGGCGATGACGTTTGCCATGGTGAAGGTCTTGCCGGAGCCGGTAACGCCCAGAAGCACCTGCTCGTCTATTCCGTTTTCAATGCCCGTGACCAGGCTGTCGATGGCCTCGGGCTGGTCGCCCATAGGCTGATAGGGCGATACCAGTTTAAAGCTGTCCATAGTCGCTCCGATCATATGTATTCATAATATTATATCATACGGAGCTTCGTTTCACAAGGGATTGTGCGCGCTTTTCAATTGTCAAAAGGAGTCGGAGCTTGTGTGCTCCGACTCTCTCTGACATCACTCCGCAAACGCCGCCGCGGCTTCCAGCATCAGGGCAGCCTCCTCTCGTGTCAAAAGCGAATTGCCTGGTGCTGAGCTGCATGGTACGCCCACTGCCTGCAGATTCATGCAGGCCCGTAATGTCGCGTCCTCGCCGCTTGCGGTCTCTGGGTACAGATTCAGGATTGTGTTGAGGATCACCACCGCCTCGGCGGTATCAATGGGCTCGCTGCTTTGAAAACGTTCAACATGGGCAAGCCCCTGCAGAGATGCGCTGGCCACAACCTCTCTCATCCAGTCGGGCAGAGACGCATCGTCCGCGCATCCACTGCGCATAACCCCCTGCAGAAGAGGCTTTTTGGCGGCGAGCATACAGACAGAGAGAAACTCGCCCCGTGTCATGGGTTTATCCGGCTGGAAGCAGTAGTGTCCGCCGATGCTCTCGCCTACAAAGTACCCGCGTTCAGCCAGCGAGATCGCGGCGTATTCTCCTTGCCTTCCCTGCATATCCTCGTACCAGACCGGGGTCTTCTGCTTTTCAATCCGGATGAGCACAGTCGCCTCCTGGGAGAGATTTCCCTCTGCATCCTGGGCCTTATAGCCGAAATAGTCTCGCCCCTTCTTGTTGTAATAGGGAGAATAGACAAAGCTCCCATCCTCTTCCAACTGTACATCGCCTTTGGTCGGCGGCGTGGTGATCTGAAAACGTACTTCTCCCCCGTCCGGATCGTATGCCGAGAGTCTTCCGCCCACCGAGATATGCCGGTACGTCTTCAGTTCCAGATTTTCCGCAATGGGCGCGGTACCTTCAGCCATTGCCGGTGTCACCAGATTGAGACAGAGCAACAGCATCAAGAGACATGCCGCCGCGGAGATGATCATCCTTCTCAAAATCAAACCTCCCTGTTTCTTGTTGCTTCTAGTATCTGCAAAAACAGGGGATGTATGCAAATACAGGTAGACTTTCCCGGGGATTTTGTGGTAGAATACGGGCACCACGTTATGAAACAGGAGTACCATCTATGGAAATGACCGCCTCTGCACTGTGGATCAATCAAACCTTTGCCGCCTTTGACACAGGCATTACCACCGCCGTTCACAAGCTCTATGACCTGGCCGGCGGCTTCTTTACCCCCTTCTTTGAGCTGGTCTCTCTTTTTGGGAAGGCGGGCATCTTTTTGATTCTGCTCTCGCTTGCCCTGCTGATTTACAAGCCCACCCGCCGCTTTGGAACCGCCATGCTGCTGGGCGTCACCATCGGCGCAATCTTCACCAATCTCTGCCTCAAGGTCTTTATCGCCCGTCCCCGACCCTATGCCGATGAGAGCAGTCTCTTCCATCAGCTATGGCTGCTCGTTGGGCAAAACATTGAAAGCGACAAGAGCTTCCCCTCCGGCCACACTACGGCGGCCTTTGCCACTATGACGCCTGCCTTTATTCTCGGCAAACCCAGAGTCAAATGGGCGGCGGTGATCTTTGCTGTGCTGATGGGAATTGCACGGATCTATCTGGTGGTTCACTACCCCAGCGATGTGCTGGCCGGCATGATTGTCGGTATCTTCGCCGGGTGCATTGCCGTGCTGATTGCCCAGAAGCTCCCGCGGAAGTGGTATCGCTGGGACGTTTTGGAAAAGAAGCGCGCTGTTTAAAACAGTGCATACTGCGAAACGCGGTCGGCTAGATAGCCGACCGCGTTTCGTTCACTTGATTTGCAGTTTCCGAACCAGCTCCTCGTCGCTTTGGACGGTGATGGTTTTATAATCGGTATAAATCACCTTTCCAGGCAAAGCTCCGGATGGCTTGCGAACAAAGCGCAGCATGGTGTAATCCACCGGGATCTTCCCACCGCCGCGGCCCTGGGAATAGTATGCCGCGATGACGGCCGCCTGCTCGATGGCGGTCTGGCTGGGAGGCTCCCCTTCGCAGCGGATCAGTACATGGCTGCCGTGGATCTGCTGGGTGTGCAGCCAGTAGTCGGTGCGCCTGCCGAGTTTGGTCGTCAGCTCGTCGTTTTGCAGGTTGCTCCGTCCCACCAGGATCTCAAAGCCATCCTCGCTGCGAAAACGGAGCGGGGCCTGCGCTCTGCCCCGGTCCGGCTTTTTGCTCTTGCCCTGGCGGATAATCCCGGTTTCCACCAATTCCCGCCGGAGATCGGCCAGATCTTTCTCGGACTCCGCCTCCCCGATCAGCGCCAGGACGCTGTTGAGATAGTCGAGCTTCGTCTCACCCTCCCGGATCAGGTGATCCAGATGTTCACGGGCGGCCTTCAGCTTGGCGTACTGCTTATAGAGCGCCGCCGCGTTCTGTTGGGGACTCTTCAGGGGGTCCAGCGGGACTTCGATTTCAGGGCAGTCAGGCTCGTAGTAATCCTGACAGCGCAGGACCCTGTCCCCTTTTCGAATGCGGTAGAGGTTTGCCGTGATCAGCTCCGCCGTTTTCCGCACGGTGTCGCGCTCCTCAGTGCGCTGGTACTCCTCGCGCTGCCCGGCCAGCTTACGCTGCTGGCGGTCTCGCAGGGTTCTTACAGTCTTGTTCAGCTCGTGCGCGCGGCGCTGCTGCTGAGCCAGCCTGTCCCGGCCGGTGTAATAGCGATCCAACAGCTCAGAGAAGCTCTCTGGGCACTCTCGACGAACCTCCGATCCATACTGTCTGAGATCCATGAAGCTGAAATCCAGAGGCTTTTGATCGTCATAAAAGAGGTAAGGCTGCAATTCCCCGGCCTGTACACTCTCTGTAAAGGCGTCCAGAAGCGGGCCAAGCATCGCGTAGTCGCCGCCGCAGCGAAAAGCCAGTTCCCGGCAGATCAACGGGGAGAGTCCCGCAAAAGTATCCAGCAGCCATTTTTCAATTGGTTTGTCCCGATCTGCGCTGTGTAGTAAAGCACGCTGTTCATCTGCGCTCGTGGCAAGCAGCGCAGGCTTGCTTTGGGCTGGCGGCATGCGGTAGATCATCCCGGGCAGAAGAGTTCTGAGCGCATCGCCGCCGAAGTCCATCCGCCGCATACAGTCCAGAACGCGCCCATCGTGGTCGACCAGCACCAGATTGGAGCTGCGTCCCATCATCTCCACAAT
>ONPY01000004.1 GCA_900319835.1 uncultured Eubacteriales bacterium
GCCTCGGCATAAAGCCTCGGCCCGCAAAGCGGCGCGGCTGCGGAGATCGCGTCTTTGCTTACTCCGCCACCGGCGGCGCAAAGCCGCGATCCCACCGACATGTCGCCCCGCAGGGCAGGACGAGCCCGGTGTCGGTCACGGGCAGGCCGAGCTCGCGGCTGTCGGAGCGGCCGCCGTATTTCTTGGTAAAGATGCTCTCCGTTACGTAGCTCAAAACCGAGGGAGAGAGCCCGGTGGTATACGAATTGATGATCACAAACAGCGGATCGTCGGACAGCACGCCCGCGCAGAGAGAGACAAAGCCCCACAGGTCCTTTTCCAGCTTCCATACCTCGCCCCCCGGGCCGCGCCCGTAAGAGGGCGGGTCCATAATGATGGCGTCGTATTTGTGTCCGCGGCGGATCTCCCGCTCGACAAATTTGGCGCAGTCGTCCACGATCCAGCGGATCGGCGCGCCGGAAAGAGAAGAGGCGGCGGCGTTTTCCTTGCCCCAGGCGACCATGCCCTTGGCCGCGTCGACATGGCAGACGCTTGCCCCCGCCTTGGCGCAGGCGAGCGTGGCCGCGCCCGTATAGCCGAAGAGGTTGAGAACGCTGATCTCTCTTCCTGCCGAGCGGATCTTTTCCATTGCCCAGTCCCAGTTGCAGGCCTGCTCGGGGAAGAGGCCCGTATGCTTGAAGTTCATCGGGCGGACGTTGAAGGTCAGCTCGCCGTAACGGATCTGCCAGCTCTCCGGCAGGGCGGACTTGTCCCAGCTGCCGCCGCCGGACTCACTGCGCTGATAGCGGCCGTCGCGTACGTTCCAGTGCGCATTGCGGCGAGGCGTTTCCCAGATGGCCTGAGGGTCGGGGCGCACGAGATAGTATTTGCCCCAGCGCTCCAGCTTTTCCCCGCGCGAACAGTCGATCAGTTCAAAATCCTTCCATTTGTCCGAAATGTACATAGGCGTTCCTCTGTCCACAAAGCATATTACTCCAGAATAATTCATGATATTTTACCACTAAAGCCATTCATGGTCAAGGGTGCGGCGCGTCGAAACAGGCGATATTCGGCGCGCGGGAAGCGAGAAATCCGGCCGTTGAACGAAGCGCATGGAAAAAGGCACTCCCGTACGCGAGTGAGGGAGTGCCTGCTTTCTTTCATATACAGTCTGTAATACTTGTTATACGCTCTGTTGTCCTCACACCTTGATCTTTTCCAGCAGGGACTCCACCTCGCCGGCCAGGGTCTTGAGCGCGCCGGGGACAAAGGGCGGCGTGAAGCCGGCCTCCTCGAGCAGGTCGGTCCAGACCATTTCGCCGCCGTGCTTCGACAGGCGGAGATAGCGCGCGAAGGCGTCGTCATAGTCCTTCTGCGAGGCGAGCAGGAAGTTGAAGGCCGCGGTCTGCGCCAGGACATAGTCGATGTAGTAGAACGGGCTTTCGTAGATGTGCATCTGGTACTGCCAGCGCGTGCCCTTCTCCAGATACGGCATGCCCTCGAAGGAGATGTGGGGGCGGAACTTTTTCTCAAGCTTGAGCCAGATTTCGTCGCGCTCGTCCGGCGTCAGGTCGGGGTACTCGTAGACAAGGTGCTGGAAATAGTCCACGATCGTGCCGTAGGGCAGGAAGGAGAAGGATTCCAGCGCGTGCATGTAGCGGTACTTCGCCGCGTTCTCGCCGAAGAATTTGTCCATATACGGCCAGGCAAAGAACTCCATGGACATTGAGTGGGTCTCCGCCGTCTCCATGCCGCCGCAGCCGAGCTCGAGCGCAAAGCGGTTATTCGCAATCAGATAAGCGTTGAAGGCGTGGCCCGCCTCGTGCGTGACGACGTCCACGTCGCCCGCCGTGCCGTTGAAGTTGGCAAGGATGAAGGGCTGCTTGTATTCGGGGAACTCGGTGCAGTAGCCGCCGCCCCACTTGTTCTTGCGGCTGTCCACGTCAAAGGCGTCGTTCTCCAGCATCATGTCGATGAAGTCCGCGCTCTCTTCGCTCATCGCGTGGTACATCTCCTTGGCGGAGGCGAAGATATTCTCCTTGCCGCCGACCGGGCGCGGATCACCGCCGGGGATGATGACGCCGTCGTCGTAGAACTTGTATTCGTCGATGCCGAGCCTCTTGGCGTTCTCGGTGCGCAGGCGGGAGACGACGGGGACGATGTCGCTCAGGATGTTCTCACGGAAGGCGGCCACCATGTTCTCGTCGTAGCACAGCCGGCCCATGCGGTAATAGCCCAGCTCGACAAAGTTCTTATAGCCCATCTTCTTCGCCATCCGGTCGCGGACATGGACCAGCTCGTCAAAAATGCGGTCAAGCTCCGCCTTGTTCTGCTCCAGCGTTCTGCCCAGGACCTCATAGGCCTCGCGGCGGGTGGCACGGTCGTCGCTCTTGAAATAGCCGGCCAGCGCGGCGCGCGGCATCTTTTCGCCGCGGAATTCAAACTCCATCCCCGCCATCAGCTGGGAGTATTCAGAGACCAGCTTGTTCTCCTCGATCATGTCGGGAATGATTTCGGAGGACATGGCCTTGCGGCTGACCTCGAAGGAGCGGAAGAGCACCGGAGAGAGCTTCTCCTCCAGCTCGGCGCGGAAGGGCGAGTCCAGCAGGGCGGAGGCATAGTCGACCATCAGATTGCCGACCTGGGGGCCGATCTCGTCGTAATAATCCTTTTCCGCCACATAGAACTCGTCCACGGTGTTGATGGAATAGCGCATATAGGACAGACTTCCCGCGGTGGAATACTTCTCATACATGCTCAGATACGGCTCGCGGGCGGCGAGGATCTCGTCGACGCTCTTTGCTTCCCTTGTGCGGCGGATCACATCCTCCATGACGGTCTGGACTTCCTCCAGCGTTACGCGCTTGTAGGGCAGTTCGGATACTTTCATAATCGCTTTTCCTTTCGCTTTAATTGGTTTCATAGCTGCATTTTACAACATTTCCTTAACTTTTGCAATCGGCAGTAGGCAAAGCGGAGAAAATATGTTATACTTCACTTTACGATACTTACAAAATGAGGATTTGAACGATGGATCTCAATTCTGAGCTTCTTTCTTTTATTGCCCGCTCCCCCAGCGCCTTCCACGCTGTGGAAAACGTGAAGGATGCCCTTGCTGCCGCGGGCTACCGCGAGCTGTATGAGACGGAAGATTTTTCCGTAAAGCCCGGTGACAAAGTCTTTGTGCGGCGCAACGGCTCGTCGCTCATCGCGCTGCGCATCCCCGAAGCCAGCCCCTCCGGGCTGATGCTTGCCGCGGCGCACAGCGATTCGCCCGCCTTCAAGATCAAGGAAAACGCTTCCGTTGCCTCTTCTGACGGCTATGTGCGGCTGAATGTGGAAAAATATGGCGGGATGCTCTGCGCCCCCTGGCTGGACCGTCCCCTTTCCGCGGCGGGACGCGTGACGCTGCGCGCGGAAGGAGGGCTTGTCTCCCGCCTTGTCGACCTGGAGCGTCCCGTCGCGCTGATCCCCAATCTTGCGATCCACATGGACCGCAAGGCCAACGACGGCAAAGCCTATGAGGCGCATGTGGATATGCTGCCGCTTCTGTCGCAGGCGGGAGCGAAAAGCTTTGACGCGCTTGTTGCCGGGGCGCTTGGCGTGAAGGAAGAGGATATCCTCTCCAGGGATCTGTTTCTCTACCCCGTTGCGGCAGGCACGCTTTGGGGCGCGGAGGAGGAATTCATCTCCTCTCCCCGGCTGGACGATCTGCAGTGCGTGTTCGGCTGCCTGAAGGGCTTTTTGCAGGCGAAGGATACGCAAAGTCTTGCGGCGCTGTGCGTCTTTGACAACGAGGAGGTCGGCTCTTCCAGCAAGCAGGGCGCGGACTCCTCCTTCCTCTCGGACGTGCTGCGGCGCGTCTGTCACGCACTGGGGATGGACGAGGCCGCGTACCTGAGGTGCGTGTCGGGCGGCTTTATGGTCTCGGCTGACAATGCCCACGCCGTGCATCCCAACCACGGCGAGCAGGCCGACCTGATCGACCGCCCCGTGATGAACGGCGGCGTCGTGATCAAATACAACGCCAACGCCCGCTATACCACCGACAGCGTCTCCGCCGCCGTGTTCGGCGAGATCTGCCGCGCCGCCGGGGTGCCGGTACAGCGCTATACCAACCGCGCCGACAAGCCGGGCGGCTCGACGCTCGGCAATATCAGTCTTTCGCACGTGTCCCTCGACAGCGTGGACATCGGTCTGGCGCAGCTGGCGATGCACTCCTGCTATGAGACGGCCGGCGCCAAGGACACGGAGTATCTGGTGCGCGCGATGACGGAATTTTACTCGCGCGAGATTCGCAAGACGCCGGACGGCATCCGGATAGAATAAAATCTTTGGTGAAACAGATATGAGAAAAAAACTGGTCTGTCTGCTGCTGGCGCTGGTGCTGGTACTCTCCCTTGCGGGCTGCGGAGGCGTATCCTACGGGGTGAACGCGATCATGACGCTGGTCGAGCAGGACTATTCGATGGCTTTTCGCAACGACGACATGGTGTATTACTATGTGGTCGCCGCGCTCGAGGAGCTCAACGCCGAGGGCACGATCAACGAGCTTTGCCGCAAATGGCTTGGTTCCAACATGGTCAGCTTCGGAAAAAAGGCAGACGCGCTTTCGGCCTATGCGCCGCCCGAGCCGCGGACCTTTATCATCGGCGTGGATGAGAACTCCTTCCCCTTTGCCTACGGAGACAACGGCAACTACTGGGGTTTTGACGTGGAGCTGGCCACCAGGATGTGTGAAAAGCTGGGCTGGACGCTGCAGGTGCATGTGGTGGAAAAGGAAAACGTGTATATCGAGCTCTACTCCGGCAATATCGACTGCGCCTGGGGCGGACTGGCGCTGCCGGAAAAGGATATCGAGAACAAGCGCTATACCGTCTACGGCCCCTATGTCCACAATGATATCGTCATCGCCTCGCGCGACGGGTCGAATATCTGGAACAGCCTGCAGCTGAGCGGCCGCAAAATGGCTATGTGCACCACCGCCGAGGCCATGGAGGCCCTTGAGAGCGCCGGGAAGGTGACAGCCCGTCTCGGACAGATCACGCGCCTCGCCGGCGGCACGACCGAGTGCTTCAGCTATCTCTTTGCCGGAAAGTGCGACCTGATCCTGACCGACAGTACGGCCATCGCCTATTACAATTCCCACTGATAACAGAAATAGAAATGAGCTCCTGCCAATGGCAGGGGCTCATTTTTTAGCAGAATGCGGTTGCGAAGCGCCGCAAAGCATGGTAGAATAAGATGCTAATTCAAATATTGAAAGTATTTTTCGCAAGGAGGACGCCGCTATGTTTGGCAGACGACCCGACGGGCGCCGCGTTCAGGGGATCGACCCTGTAATGAAGATCACGCCCTATGTGATGCCGATGCGCTGCGACGCGCAGGTGTTTTTGAAGCACAGGGCCGATATGGAAAAAATGTCGCGCTATATCCGCAAACAGAAGGCGGAGAAGCACGAGACGATCACCTATATGCAGATCATCGTAGCGGCCTATGTCCGCGCGATCAGCCGGAATCCCTCCGTCAACCGCTTTATCATGAACAAGCAGCTCTTCGCGCGCAACAACTGCTCCGCTGCCTTTACGATTCTGAAAAATCCGAACGACGCCGACGACGGCGAGGCCGTGGTAAAGATCAAGTTCGATCTGACCGATACGATCTATGACGTACGAGACCGCATGACCGCCGCCGTGGCGGCCAACCGCGGCGAAAACGCCGGGACGGGCTTTGTCGACAAGCTGCTGAATTTTCTCTTTGCCGTGCCGGGGCTGGCCACCGTCGTCGTCGGGCTTGTGCGCTTTCTTGACCGCTACGGTCTTGCGCCGGGCGTGCTGATGGAGGAGCTGCCCTTCTATGTGGGCATGTATATCACGAACACCGCCTCGATCGGTCTGCACGACGTCAACCACCACCTGTACAACTGGGGCGATGTGGGGCTGTTCTTCGGCATGGGCACGACGGAGAAGGTCGCCGTCGAGGAAAACGGCGAGATCCGCATGAAGCGCTTTCTGCCCATCGGCATCACGGCCGACGAGCGTGTCTGCTCCGGCGCGCACTATGCCCGCTTTTTCAACGACATGCGCTATTATCTCGACAACCCCGACAAGCTGGAGACGCCGCCGGAGACGGTGCGCTTTGACAAGGGCGTGGAGTATCACGAGCCGAAGCCCGCGAAGGAGGGAAACCGATGAAGACCGCTCTGCGGATCCGGAGGCTGGAAGAAGGAGACGCCGCCGCTGTTTCCGCACTTATTTGCCGGACGCTGTGGGAATCCAACGCGAAAGATTACCCCGATGAGATGCTCCAGGAGTTGGTTGGGCGCATGCAGCCGGCCGATATTCTGCAGCGCGCATCCTGGACGCATTTCTATGTGGCGGAAGCGGACGGCGAGCTGATCGGCTGCGGCGCGATCGGTCCCTATTGGGGCAGGGAGGACGAGAGCAGCCTTTTCACGATCTTCGTGCTGCCTTCCCGACAGGGGCAGGGCGTCGGACGCAGGATCGTGGAAACGCTGGAGTCGGACGCGTATGCTCTGCGCGCGAGACGGATAGAGGTGCCGGCCTCGATCACCGGACTGCCATTTTATCAGAAGCTGGGCTACAGCTTCAAGGACGGCTGTGACCGTCTCGATGAGGAACGGCTCTACCGCCTGGAAAAATTCAGACAGCGGGAATAAAAAACACGCTCTCGTGTGAGAGCGTGTTTTTTATTTTATTTGCTTTGTCAGGTCAGATTACTTGCCCTGCTCCTCGCCGAAGGTCTTCTTGGCCTCTTCCCAGCCGGCCTTCAGGCTCTTGAGCCCGGCGGAGACGAAATCGCGCAGGTCGTCGGTGGCGTCGGCAGCGGCGGCGGAGAGCTTATCGGTGGCTTCTCTCAGCGCGGCCTTGGCCTGCTCGACCTTGGCCTCGAGCTCGGCCTTCTTCTCGGCCTCGGCAGCCTCGGCGCTCTTGAGATCCTTGATCGCGGCCTGGGCGGCGGCGAGACGGGCAACCGGAACGCGGAACGGGCTGCAGGAGACGTAGTCGAGACCGACCTTGTGGAAGAACTCGACGGAGGACGGATCGCCGCCGTGCTCGCCGCAGACGCCGAGGTGCAGCTCCGGACGGGTGGCGCGGCCGAGACGGCAGGCCATGTCGACGAGCTTGCCGACGCCGATCTGGTCAACGCGGGCGAACGGATCGTTCTCGTAGATCTTCTTGTCGTAGTAGGCGCCGAGGAACTTGCCGGCGTCGTCACGGCTGAAGCCGAAGGTCATCTGGGTCAGGTCGTTGGTGCCGAAGGAGAAGAACTGGGCCTCCTTGGCGATCTCGTCGGCGGTGAGAGCCGCGCGCGGGATCTCGATCATGGTGCCGACCAGGTACTTCATGTTCGTGCCGGACGCGGCGATGATCTCATCGGCGACCTTGACGACGATGTCCTTGACGTACTTGAGCTCCTTGGTCTCGCCGACCAGCGGGATCATGATCTCGGGGACCATGGTCCACTCGGGGTGACGGGCCTGGACAGCCAGGGCGGCCTTGATGACGGCACGGGTCTGCATCTCGGCGATCTCCGGGTAGGTGACGGCGAGACGGCATCCGCGGTGACCCATCATGGGGTTGAACTCATGCAGGCCGGTGATGATGTTCTTGATCTGCTCAACGGTCTTGCCCTGGGCCTCGGCGAGGGCCTTGATGTCCTCTTCCTCGGTGGGAACGAACTCGTGGAGCGGGGGATCCAGGTAACGGATCGTGACGGGCGTGCCTTCCATGGCCTCGTAGATGCCCTCGAAGTCGGCCTGCTGCATCGGCTCGAGCTTGGCCAGAGCCGCGACGCGCTCCTCAAGCGTGTCGGCGCAGATCATCTCGCGGAAGGCCGCGATACGGTCGGCGTTGAAGAACATGTGCTCGGTACGGGTCAGGCCGATACCCTCGGCGCCCAGTTCGCGGGCCTTGCGCGCGTCGGCGGGCGTGTCGGCGTTGGTGCGGACGCCCAGGCGGCGGTACTTGTCAGCCCAGCCCATGATGCGGCCGAATTCGCCGGCGATCGTGGCGTCGACCGTGGGGATCACGCCCTCGTAGATGTTGCCGGTGGAGCCGTCGATGGAGATATAGTCGCCCTCGTGGAAGACCTTGCCGGCGAGCTCGAACTTCTTGTTCTCCTCGTCCATCTTGATCTCGCCGCAGCCGGAGACGCAGCACTTGCCCATGCCGCGGGCGACGACCGCCGCGTGGCTGGTACGGCCGCCGCGGACCGTCAGGATGCCCTGCGCGGCCTTCATGCCCTCGATATCCTCGGGGCTGGTCTCAAGACGAACGAGAACGACCTTCTCCTTCTTCTCGCCCTTCGCCTTGGCGTCGGCCGCAGTGAAGACGACCTTGCCGCAGGCGGCGCCGGGGGAAGCGCCCAGACCCTTGCCGAGCGGCGTCGCGGCCTTGAGGGCCTTGGCGTCGAACTGCGGGTGGAGCAGGGTGTCGAGGTTGCGCGGGTCGATCATCAGAACGGCCTGCTTTTCATCGATCATGCCCTCGTCAACGAGGTCGCACGCGATCTTGATGGCGGCCTGCGCGGTGCGCTTGCCGTTGCGGCACTGCAGCATGTAGAGCTTGCCGTTTTCGACGGTGAACTCCATGTCCTGCATGTCATGGTAGTGGTTCTCAAGGGTGGAGCAGACCTTGACAAACTCTTCAAAGGCCTGGGGGAACTTCTCTTCCATCTCGGAGATGGGCATCGGGGTGCGGACGCCGGCGACGACGTCTTCGCCCTGGGCGTTGGTGAGGAACTCACCGAACAGGCCCTTGTTGCCGGTGGCGGGGTCGCGCGTGAAGGCGACGCCGGTGCCGGAGTTTTCGTTCAGGTTGCCGAAGACCATCGGCATGACCGTGACGGCGGTGCCCCAGGAGTAGGGGATGTCGTTGTCGCGGCGGTAGACATTGGCGCGGGGGTTGTCCCAGGAGCGGAAGACGGCCTTGATGGCTTCCTTCAGCTGGACCTTCGGGTCGGAGGGGAAATCAACGCCGAGCTGCTTCTTGTACTCGGCCTTGAACTCCTCGGCCAGCTCGTGGAGGTCGGCGGCGTTGAGCTCGATGTCATAGGTGACGCCCTTGCGCGCCTTCATCTCGTCGATAAGCTGCTCGAAGTACTTCTTGCCGACTTCCATAACGACGTCGGAGAACATCTGGATGAAGCGGCGGTAGGAGTCGTAAACGAAACGCTCGAACTTGGGATCGGGGTTGCCCTTGATCATGGCGGCGACGACGTCGTCGTTCAGACCGAGGTTGAGGATCGTGTCCATCATGCCGGGCATGGAGGCACGGGCGCCGCTGCGGACGGAGACGAGGAGGGGATTTTCGAGATCGCCGAACTTTTTGCCGTTGATCTGCTCGATCTTCTCGACATACTCCATGACCTGGGCCATGATCTCGTCGTTGATCTGACGGCCGTCGTCATAGTACTTGGTGCAGGCTTCGGTGGTGATGGTGAAGCCCTGGGGAACGGGCAAACCGATATTGGTCATTTCCGCCAGGTTCGCGCCCTTGCCGCCGAGCAGCTCACGCATGTTCGCATTGCCTTCGGAAAACAGGTAGACATACTTTTTGCTCATGTGTTTTTCGATCCTTTCTATTTTTCAAAACTCTATGCAAGTCAGGGATTTCTCGCGAATGTTAGAATAACACAATCTTACAGATTTAATCAATACATTTTCCGCACAAATCGGGACATTTCTTTCACAATCTTTTGGCCAATTCGTCTGTAAGCGCGACAAAAGAGCCCAGATCGAGCGCTTCGCCCCGGATCCGGATGTCAAAGCCGCAGTTTTCGAGCGCTTGCTCGATCAAGGCCCGCTCGCACCCCAGTCCGGAGGCGAGCGCGTTGGCAAGGGTCTTGCGCCGCTGGTTGAAGGCCGCCCTTATAATCTGAAAGAGCAATTGCTCATCCGATACCGCAAAGGGCTTTTCCATCCGCCTTGTCAGGCGGATGACCGAGGAGGTCACCTTGGGCTGAGGGTGAAAGCAATGGGGCGGGACGTCGAAGAGGAGCTCGGGGCGCGTGTACCACTGGACAAAGAGGGAGAAGGCGCCCCAGTCCGCCGTATTCGCCGCGGCGCAGATGCGGCGCGCGACCTCGCGCTGGATCATGACGGTGATCGTCTCAAAGCAGTCGGAGCGGATCAGCGCGGTGAGAACCGGGCTGGTGACGTTATAAGGCAGGTTGGCGCAGACGACGGCGCGCATGCCGCCAAAATGCTCTCTCACCAGTGCGGGGATATCCTGCTTGAGGATATTCCCGAAGAGGATCTCCACATTGTCATAGGCTGCCATCGTCTCGCGCAGCACGCCCTCCAGCGAGCGGTCCAGCTCGACGGAGAGCACCTTGCCCGCGCGCGCTGCCAGCTGCTCGGTCAAACAGCCGACGCCGGGGCCGATCTCCAGCACGGCCGTGTCGCTGTCCAGCTGCGCGCTGTCGGCAATGTCAGCCGGCACCCAGGAGGCCGTCAGGAAATTTTGGCCCATGGATTTGGAAAAACGAAAGCCGTGGCGGTGCAGCAGCTCCTGGATCTCGATATAGTCAGTTAAATTCATAGCTTATCGTCTCACCTTGATGATCTTTTCATAGCCCTGCCGCGCCGTATCGTGGCCGGGCTCGACCGTGACGGTCAGATTGCCGCGGTAGCGGTAACCGCACGCGCGCAGCAGGCGCTGCATGGGCTTGTTTTTCCGGTGCGTATCGGTGCGGATACATTTGAAGCCCATGGCAAGCGCGCGCTCGTCGGCAAAACGCATCAGCTTCTCCGCGATCCCGCTGCCGCGGTATTTTCCCGCGACCGCGCAGCGGTGCAGCACACAGCCCGGCAGCTCCGGCGTCCACTTGCCGTCGGTAAGACCGTCATAGCTTTTCTCCTCCCGCTCCGAGAGCGTGAAAAAGGCCGCGATCTCTTCGCCGTGCAGCACGACGAAGCACTCGCCCCGCTCCAGGTCAAAGCGGAAATGCTCCTCCGCCGGATAGGGGCCCTGCCACTGGTCGACACGCAGCCGTTTCAGGCTTGCGCGCGCCTCGTCCACGATAGAGAGAATGGCGCTCAGGTCTTCCTCCTCCGCCGCCCGGCAGGTGACCGGCGCGCTGAGAGAGATTCGGTTTCTGTCCCGCCCGACCTCTTCGAAAAGCTTCCGGTCGCTCTCCGTTGCGGGCGTAAAATTTTCAAACAGGTCCGGGCGCTTTTCCCTTGTCCGGATGAACTGCTGCTTCCTGCGCCATTTTTCCACCTTTTCGTGGTCGCCGCCCAGAAGCACTTGGGGCACTTCCCTGCCCTCCCAGATCTCGGGGCGGGTATATTGGGGATATTCGAGCAGGCCGTCCCAGTGGCTTTCGCCGATATAGCACTGCTCGTCCGCGAGCACACCGGGCACGAGGCGGCAGACCGAGTCGGCCACGGCCATCGCCGCGATCTCGCCGCCGGTCAGCACAAAGTCGCCGAGGGAGATCTCCTCATCCACGCAGGAGTCGATAAAGCGCTCGTCCACGCCCTCATAGTGGCCGCAGATGAGCACCAGATGGTCATAGTCGCGCTGCAGGCGCTTTGCGGTCTCCTGGGTGTAGGGCTGTCCCTGGGGCGTGAGATAGATCACGCGGCTGCGTCTGCCCGCCGCGGTCGCCATGACGCTGTCAAGGCAGCTTTTGAGCGGCTGCGCCATCATCACGCAGCCCCAGCCGCCGCCGTAGGGATAGTCGTCGACCTGGTTCTGCTTATTGTCGGTATAGTCGCGGATCTGGACGCAGTTGATCTCAACCGCGCCTTTTTTCGCCGCGCGGCCGATGATGCTTTCGTGCAGGACGGCGTACACCGTGTCCGGGAAGAGCGTTAAGATGTCGATTCGCATTTCGCTCATTTCACATGCCCTCGATCAGATGGACGCGGATCTCTTCCTTTTCCGCGTCAATGCCCAGAATAAACTCCCGCACGGCGGGGATCAGATGCTCGCTCTCGCCGCGCACAACATAGAGCATGGAGGCCGGCGTCTCGAACGCATCGACAAGCTTGCCGACCGTGTGGCCGTCCTCGTCGACGACC
Source organism: uncultured Eubacteriales bacterium (assembly GCA_900319835.1). The sequence continues at coordinate 12,032 of ONPY01000004.1, forward strand.
GTGAAGCCCAGGATGTCCTGGACGAAGAATTCGCCGTCCTTCATGCGCGCGTCGGCGCGCAGGATCTCGACGGTCTTTCCCTTCAGCGCCATGGCGGCATTCAAATCCTCCACCCCCTCGAGGCGGGCGATGATGAACTGCTTGTGCTCGCGCGCCGAGAGGATCTTCTTTTCCGCGCCGTTTATAAAAAGACGCTTGAAGGTCTTGAAAAACGCGGGCGAATCGAGCCAGACCTCGATTTTGACCTCGCCGGTTACGCCGTGGGTGTTGACGATTTTTCCGGCTTCGACGTATTGCTTCATGGTCGTTCTCCTTTGCGGTTTCTGACAATTCAGTTTACCATGAAAGCCTGCGTTTGCCAACGGAAAAGTTACGCTGCCGTCAATTTCAGCCCGATGATGCCGACAAGCAGCAGCGCCGCAAAGAAAAGGCGGCCGGCGGTGGCGGGCTCCTTGAACATCACGATACCCACAACGACCGCGCCGAGCGCGCCGATCCCCGTCCAGATGCCGTAGGCCGTGCCGATCGGCAGCGTTTTTGTCGCGCGAGAGAGAAAGAAGAAGCTCGCCAGCATCCCGGCAACCGTCAGGATCGACGGCCACAGTTTGGAAAAGCCGTCGGAAAGCTTCAGGCAGGTCGCCCAGAAAATTTCAAAGCAGCCCGCGACGATCAGTTCGATCCACGCCATGGCATAAAACCTCCCAAAAAGCAAAAAAATGCGCTTGGCTTACACCTGCACAGGCCTGACGGTGTAAGGCAAACGCGGCTCCCCACTCGGCAGCGGGGAGCCTGTAAAGAATAGCATTCGGCGGAGGAAAAATCAAGTCTCCGGGTCAAATTCCCACGGGAGGTTTACATAAGTCGGTTCATGCTTGAGCGCCGGGATCAGCTTTTCGCGCACGTCCGCCGTAGTGAGGCAGAGCGACGAGGTGTTTTTGCAGGGGTGGCAGCCGAAGAAGGGCTCGGCTGTGAGATTGCGGTCGACGAGAAGATGCACGGCGCAGCCGGTGTCGTTCATCAGTCCCAGCAGGCTGACCGAGCCGGGCGTGACGCCCAGCAGCCGCTCCATGTCCGCCGCGCCGGCAAAGCTGAGGCGCGACGAGCCGATCTGGGCCGAGAGATACTTGGTCTTGAAGGGCTTGCTGCCGGGCATGATGAGCAGGTAAAATTCCGTCTGCTGGCGGTTGGTCAAAAACAGATTCTTGCAGATCGTGCAGCCGAGCAGCGCCTCGACCTCGCGGCAGGCCTCGATCGTGTCGGCGTGTTCGTGGTCGACGCGGAAATACGCGATTCCGAGGCGGTCGAGCAGGTCATAGCAGTGCTCTTCCCTCTCTTCGCGCGGCTCGGTCGGGCGGCCGCGGTAACGGGTACGGTCGATCTCCATAAGCTCACCTCTTGTTGTGCGGCAGCCAGATCTTCTGCTGCTCCGCCGCATGGATCAGCTCCTCGCGGAAATCGGGATGCGCGAGCGAGATCAGCGCCTCGGCCCGCTCCCAGGTGGACTTGCCCGCGAGATTGACCGCGCCGTATTCCGTGGCGATATAGAAAACCTCGCTGCGCGGGGTGGTGACGATGTCACCGCCGAAGCACGGCAGGATGCGCGAATGGCGCACGCCTGCCTTGTCGACAAAGCTGGAGGACATGCAGAGGAAGGAAAGGCCGTCCTTCGCCGCCGTGGCGCCGTTAACAAAGTCGAGCTGGCCGCCGGTGCCGCTGATCTGGCGGGTGCCGACGCTCTCCGAACAAACCTGGCCGTAGAGATCGGCCGCAAGGCAGCCGTTGATGGAGATCATCGAATCATTTTGGGAAATGACCGGGATCGAGTTTACATAACGCAGTGAATATCCCTCGATCTCCGGGTTGTTGTCAAGCCAGTCGTAAAACGCGCGCGAGCCGATCGCGAGGCCGAGCACGCCCACGCCGGGGTGCAGGCTCTTGCGGCGGTTGGTCAGCTTGCCGGCGCGGTGCATGGCGAGATACCCGTCGGAGGCAAGCTCGGTGTGCATGCCGAGATCCTTCAGATCGGAATCGGCGATCAGCTCGCCGATCGCGTTGGGCACGCCGCCGATGCCGAGCTGGATCGTCGCGCCGTCGCGGATATGGGGAAAGACGAAAGAGGCGATTCTCTTTTCGATGTCGCTGGCCGGGGGCGTGGGCATCTCCCAGAGAGGATGCGGCTCGGCCTCGACGATCATGTCCACTTTTTCGAGCGGCAGCTTGGGCGATTCGCCGCCGATGCGCGGCAGGGCGGCGTTCACCTCGACGATCACGGTTTTGGCGTTCTCGACGATCGAACAGACGGCGCCCTGGGCGCCGGAGAGGTTGAAGTTGCCCTCGCCGTCCATCGGCGCGACACTAAGCATCGCGACGTCGGTCGTGAGGAAGTTTTCATAGTACCAGCCCATGTTGCGGAAGACCATGGGCGTGAAGAAGGCGCGGCCGCGGTCGCACAGGCGGCGCTCGTAGGCCGAGCAGTGCCAGGTATTGTAGATAAAATGATCGGCCTCCGGGTCGCATTCGACGACGGCGAGCGGCCCCTGCAGCAAATTGCCGCGCACCTTGACGGCGCGCAGCTCATCGCGGCGTCTGGCCAGGGCGGCGTCGAGCGCGGCGGGATAGGAGTTGTTCGAGCCGTAGTCGACCCAGTCGCCGTTTTTGACGATCTTGACGGCCTCGTCCGCGGTGCGGAGCTTGGCGCGGTATTCGGAAAGGAGATCCATCGCATTGCCTCCTGTGTTTTTGTCAAAAAAAGTATAGCACGAACGGCAGGGGGAGTAAAGGAAAAGCTCCCTGCGGGCAGGGAGCTTTTCCTTTACTTTTTTTGACAATCCCTCCGGCCCCGCTGCGCTCGGCCACCTCTCTTTGCACAAGGGAGGCTTTGGGGAGTCTGTATTCAACAGGCTGTGTCTCGTCAGGCCTTTTTGGCCTTGCGTTCGGCGCGGCGCGCGTCGCCCTTGTGGAGCAGGGGCGAGATGCGCTTATAGAGCAGGAAAGTCAAAAGCGAGACAAGCGCGCCCTTGAGCAGGTTGAAGGGCACGACGGCAAAGAGCACGAGCGTGGAGACGCTGGTGATGTGGGCGTTGACCTTGGTGCCCATGCCGATGATGGCCTCCATGGGCATGCCGTAGAGCGCGGCGAACTTCGGCAGCAGATAGACCGCGTTGAACGCGCTGCCGAAAACCGTCATGCACAGCGTGCCGACGACAAGGCCGACGAGCGCGCTCTTCCTGCCGGGTCGCGCATGGTAGACAAGGCTCGCGGGCAGAACGAAGGAACAGCCGACGGCAAAGTTGGCAAAATCGCCGACGAAGGCAGTCGTCGTGCCCTTCAGGAGCAGCTTGACCAGCACCTTGAGCAGCTCCGCCGTGACGCCCGCGACCGGGCCGAGGTAGAAGGTGCAGATCAGGACCGGCAGCTCGCTGAGGTCGATCTTATAGAACGGCGGGGCGAAGGGCAGCGGGATCTCGATGAGCATCAGCACGCCCGCCATCGCGGCGAAGATCGCCGTATAGGTGATATAATGCGTACCGGAGAAGGCCTTGATGTCGCGGCAGAGCTTTTTCTGCAGAAAGGCCGCGACGAGCATGATGGCCGCGAAGATCGCGAGACAGGTGAGGATGAATGTCAGGTTTTCCATGGATTTGCCTCCTTTTTCTTCTTCGGGGCAAAGAAAAATGCCCGAAGAGCCGTCTCTTCGAGCAAACAAAAGCAAGGGCGCCTCTGCGCAAATGCAACGCAGAAGCCTCTTCTACCATCCGGACTGTACCGTCGGTACCGGGATTCCACCGGTTCGTGCCCTTTTCGCAAAGGGCTTGCGGACTGTGACCGCCGGCCGGGAATTGACGCCGGTCTTTTGTAAAACCGGGATCTCACCCTGCCTCGAAGATGCTTTGAGTATAGCACCGCGCACAGCCTTTGACAAGAGGGAATTTGCGTTATAGAATGAGTGCATCAAATCTGCGGAGGCATGTATGGATCCTTCCCTTTCCGCCTGTTGTTTTACCGGCCATCGGCCGGAGAAGCTGCCCTGGGGCACGGATGAGCGGGACGCGCGGTGTGTGCGGCTGAAAGAAGAGCTCTTCTGCCATGTTGAGGGCGTCTATCTCGCCGGGTGTACGCACTTTATCTGCGGGATGGCCCGGGGCTGCGATTTTTATTTTGCCGAGGCGGTGCTGGCGCTGCGGCAGAAATACCCGGAGGTCACGCTGGAGGCCGCGATCCCCTGCGACACCCAGGCAAACGCATGGACGGCGGACGAGCGGCGGCGCTATGACCATCTGATGGCCGAGTGCGACGAGGTGTGCTTTGTCGCACACGCCTACTCCCCCGGCTGCATGCAGCGGCGGAACCAGTATATGGTCGACCGCTCCTCGATTCTTCTCGCCGTGTTCAACGGCAGCGCGGGCGGGACGATGAATACGATCCTGTATGCGAAGAGAAAAGGACTGCAGGTCATCACGGTGGAGATTTAAGGCTGCCTTTCCTTTTGCTCAGGGAGAGACCTCATCCACCGCAAGCGGTCCCCCTGCCGGTTTGCCGCGGATGCCGTTTCCGGCACTCGTCTGAAGGCTCGTGCCGCAAAGCGGCGCGGCTGCACAAATTGCGTCCCGCCTTCCTCTGCCCCCGGCAGCGGCGGGACGCAATTCCCCCGAGGGGGAAGGCTATAAGATAATACCTCATCCGTCGGACAAAGTCCGACACCTTCCCCAGAGGGGAAGGCTATAAGATAATACCTCATCCGTCGGACAAAGTCCGACACCTTCCCCAGAGGGGAAGGCTATAAGGTAACTTTATTATATTATATAAAAAACCACGCTCCCGGGGGAGCGTGGTTTTTGCTATGTTTGGTTTTGCAGAAGCTTAAGCGAAAAGCTTAGGCCTTCTTGGCCTTGGCCTGAGCGGCGAGCGTCTTGAACGCCATGACGGCGAGGTCGATCGCCAGAACGACCAGGACGATGCTCCAGATAACCTGGAAGTAGGTGCCCCACTGAGCGCCGGCAAGAATGGTCTTGAAGCCGTTGACGATAGTGAAGCAGAGAGCGGTGATGGTCGCGCAGAGCATGAAGACCATCGGGAAGTAGAACATCTTGTTGTTGCGGCCGATCTTGCCGAGCCAGGTGCAGACAGCCAGCATCGCGATGGAGGCGAGCAGCTGGTTGGCAGCGCCGAACACGCTCCAGATCTGGGACAGAGCCATGAAGCCCATGCCGCAGCCGATGATGACCATGATCAGCGTGGACACGATCGGGGTGGTGAAGAACTTGGCAGCGCCGGTCAGGTCTTCGTGGGTCTTTCCTTCGGGAGTGAGGAGCTCGGCGAAGAGGTAACGGCAAAGACGAGTGGCGGAGTCAAGAGAGGTCAGCGCGAAGACGGAGACAGCCAGCGTGAACAGGTTGTAGATCACGGCGTAGCTCTTCTCGCCAGCGAAGGACGCGAACATGGTAGCAATACCACCGGCGAAGATCGTGGGAGGCGCGGAGAGCTGGAACTTGTCGCCGCCGCCGGCGGAGGTCTGAGACCACACAACGCCGATAGCGATCAGGGAGATAACGCCAAGAGCGGACTCGACGATCATGGAGCCGTAGCCGATGATCTGGGCATCCTTCTCGTTGTCGATCTGCTTGGAGGAAGTACCGGAGGAGATCAGGGAGTGGAAGCCGGAGCAGGCGCCGCAGGCGACCGTGATGAACAGGAACGGGAACAGGGGCTGGCCGGCCGGGTTCTTCCAGCCGTAGAAGGCGGGAGCTTCGACCGTGGCGGCACCGGTGAAGGTGGCGCCGACGATGGAGATGACAGCGATGATCATCATGCCGTAGAGCAGGAAGGAGCTGAGGTAGTCACGCGGCTGGAGCAGGATCCAGACAGGCAGCAGAGAAGCGACCGTGACGTAGACCGCGATGAAGAGCACCCAGAAGGTACGGCTGAAGTGCAGGCCGATGAACTGGCCGAGCACAACGATGAGAACGATGCCGATGATGCCGATGATCGTGGCAGGGCCGATCTTGGCGTTCTTGCGGTACACGAAGAAGCCGAAGATAGCGGCGATGACGATGAAGAGGATGGAGGTCATGGCCGTGGAGCCGTTGGCCGCATAGGTGGGGGCGGCAGGATCGACAGAAACGAAGGTGCCGGCCACGACAGCGGTGAAGGAGGCGATGACCAGGATCAGAACGGCGAGGGCGAAGACGATGAAGAGGCGCTGGGCCTTGATGCCCATGGAGTCCTTCATGACCTGGCCGATGGAGCCGCCGTTGTGACGGATAGAGGCGAACAGAGCGCCGAAGTCGTGCATGGCGCCAAAGAAGATGCCGCCGAGCACACACCACAGGAAAACGGGGACCCAACCAAAGACGGCAGCCTGGATCGGTCCGTTAATGGGGCCGGCGCCGGCGATGGAGGAGAAATGGTGACCCATCAGGACGGCGGGGTTGGCAGGAACGAAGTCCTTTCCGTCGTACGCTGTATGAGCCGGGGTCTCGCGATTGGGGTCAACGCCCCACTGCTTGGCCAGCCAGCTGCCGTAGAACACGTAGCCGAGAGCCAGAGCGACGATCGCGATCAAGAGGATCAACAATGCACTCATACTTTTCACTCCTTAGATGAAAAAGTTTTTATTTGCCATTGTCCGGCGTCTCCTCATGGCGCAGGGCAAACAGCTTACCAAAGAATGTTTCCAGGTCATGGCCGACCCGGTTGGCGTATGTCTTTTCCTTGCTTAAATCCACCGCGGCGGCGAGCAGCTCGGTATAACCCTCGGTGGAGAGAAAGCCGTAGGATTTCGAAAAATGCTTCTTTCTGACGGCGGCGACTGTCGCCTCGTCAAGAGAATCGGCGATCAGGATGACCTTGCAGTTGGTGTACTGGTGCTGCTTGTGGGGTTTGACCTTCGGGAGCATCTCCCGGAGAGAGAAGTCCATGCACTTCTCCGCGAGCGCCGCGTCAAACGACGGAGCGGAGAAAACGAAGCAGTATTCGTATTTTTCATTGCTCCAGATGTTGGCGCTCTTGACGAAGAAATACTGCTCGTCCCTTACCTTGTACTCGGCCCGGAAGGCCAGGGGCAGCTCCTCTTCCCCTTCCTCGGCGGGAAGGATGGTATAGTAGGCGCTGTAGGCGTCCTTGACGATCTCAAGAAATGTCGCGCGGTCGATCGCCATGACGTACCTCCCAAAAATGAACAAATTATGACTACAACGTAATATACAACAATTCTTCAAAAAATTCAATAGTCTTTTGGTATTTTTGTTTATAATTGTTTAACGCGCTGCCGTGCTGTTCTCTCCTCCTCCCCTCTGTTTGCGCAAACGGAGCTCTTTTCCCGGAATTGCGCTTTTTTGATTTACAAAGGGCGGAAATTGTTGTATCATGTTCTTCAATCCGTATTCAAGCAGAAAAAGGACGTATTATGGAATATACTTTATGTGTTCCCTGCCTGCTGGGGCTTGAGGCGCCCATTGCCGACGAGCTGCGCAGGCTGGAAATGAAAAATGTCGCCGCCGACAACGGCCGCGTCTGCTTTACCGGCGACGAGAGGGACATTGCCCGCGCCAACATCAATCTGCGCGTGGGCGAGCGTGTGCTGCTGGAGCTCGGCAGCTTTGAGGCCAGGAGCTTTGACGAGCTCTTTGAGCGGACAAAGGCCCTGCCCTGGGAGAGCGTGCTGCCCCGCGACGCCGCCTTTCCCGTAAAAGGATACAGTCTCAACTCGCAGCTTTTCTCCGTCAGCGACTGCCAGAAGATCATCAAGAAGGCGATCGTCGAGCGGCTCAAGAGCGTGTACGGCATCGAGTGGTTTGCCGAATCCGGCGCGCTGTATCAGGTGCAGTTCTCGATCATGAAGGACCGCGTCAGCCTCTCGCTCGACACCTCGGGAGAAGGGCTGCACAAGCGCGGCTACCGTCCGGCGCACAACGCCGCCCCGCTCAAGGAGACGATGGCCGCCGCCATGGTCGGCTTTTCGCGCTACCGCGGGAAGGACGATTTCTGCGACCCCTTCTGCGGCAGCGGCACGCTCCCGATCGAGGCGGCGCTGATCGCCCTGAACCGGGCCCCCGGTCTTTCCCGCGGCTTTTCCGCCATGCGCTGGGACTGGATCGACACGCACGTTTGGGAGGAAGCCCGCGACGAAGCCCGGGCAAAGGAATTCCACGGTTCATACAACATCGTCGGCTCGGATATCGACGCACATTCCGTGAAGCTTGCCCAGGAAAACGCCGCGCGCGCCGGCGTGGGCAACATCGTGCGCTTTGAGGTGGCCGACGCGACGAAATTTGCGCGCACGACCACGCGCGGCGTGATCGTGACCAATCCCCCCTACGGCGAACGCATCGGCGAAAAGAACGAGGCGGAGGAGCTCTACCGCGCGTTTGGCGCGGCATGGCGCAGAAGTGAAAACTGGAAGCTGTATCTGCTCTCCTCGCACACGGAATTTGAGCGCTGCTTCGGCGCCGAGGCCGACCGCAAGAGGAAGCTGTATAACGGTATGATCAAATGCGACCTCTTCATGTACTATAAGAGGTAAACGCTGACTTATATATAAAAAGAAAAGGCAGTAAGGACAAAAGAGAAATGAAGCATCTGTTCATCGTCAACCCCATCGCGGGAGGAAGCGATAAGACCGAGGAGGTCCGCGCAAAGGTCGTCTCGGCCTTTGCCCAGCGCAGGGATGAGGAATGGGAGATCTATGTGACCAAAGCGCCGCAGGACGCGACGGCAAAGATCCGTGCCGAAGCGGAGAGCGGAGAAGAGCTGCGCGTATACGCCTGCGGCGGCGACGGGACCTTCAACGAGTGCGCCTCCGGCGCCGTCGGACAGGCGAATGTCGCGGTGTGCCCCTTCCCCACCGGAACGGGCAACGACTTCTGCCGCATGTTCGGCAGGGAGAAGGATCTGTTCCGTGATCTTGACGCGCTGCTTGCGGGGAGTGTGCATCCGATCGACGCGATCGCGTGCAATGGACGCTACAGCGTGAACATCTGCTCGGTGGGCATCGATGCGCGCATCGGCACGAACGCGCACAAGTACCCCACCCTTCCCCTCCTGGGCGGGGCGGGGGCCTATGTGGCCGCCGCCGCCATCGAGATGTGGAAGGGCATTGCCCGTCCCATGCATATCACCGCCGAGGGCTTTGACGTCAGGGGCGCGTTTACGCTTGCCTGCGCGTGCAACGGCCGCTTCTACGGCGGCGGCTTCAACCCCAGTCTGGACGCGCGGCCCGACGACGGCGAGCTTGACATGTTCATCGTGCGCAAGGTCAATCTTGCGCAGTTTGCCGTGCTGATCGGCCGTTACGCCGCCGGCCACGCGGCCGAGATGACAAAGTTTGTCACCCATCTCAAGGGCAGCTGGATCACGATCGAATTTGAGGATGAGAACGTCATCAACCTCGACGGCGAGGCGCTGTTTACGAAAAAAGCCGAGATGAAGGTCCTGCCCGGCGCGGTCAGGCTGATCGTCCCGCGCGGGATGACGTTTTTTGATGCATGACAGGGAGGCAGGAGAAGAATGGAAGTCAAATTTGAAAACTGCTGCACGCTGACGCGCGACGCGCTGCTGGCCATGAACCGCCGCAACCGCAATCCCATTTTTGTCGCGGCCGTGTTTGTACTCTGCGCCGCCTATCTCGTCAACGGCGTCCGCGCGGCAATCGCGGGCTATCCCTCGGGGCTGGCCGCGCCGCTGATCTGCGCAGTGGTGCTGGGTGTCTTTGCGTATTTTCTGCCGAACATGCAGGCTGCCGTGGAGTACCGCAAAAACGCCGTGGCCTTCGGGCGCGATGCCAGGTGTATCACCAAATTTTATGATGACAAGTTCGTGGTTGAAAACCTGACGAACGGAAAAATTGCCTCGATCCCCTACACGCGGATCCGTAAGGTGGCCGAAGATGAGCGCTATGTTTTTCTGCTGCTGGACACCCGGGTGATCTCGCCGGTGGACAAGACGGATTTTATCGGCGGAAAGGCAGAGGACTTTGTTCCCTTTATTACGGCCAAAGCCGTCAACACCAAGCGCGGCGGCGGCAAGCCGGACAACACACTGTGAGCACGGGCGCAAAACTTGTCACAAAAATTTCATAAAAATTTCCGCATTTTTCCCTGTCAAGGGCTTGCAAAAAAGAAAAAATGTGGTATAGTAAGCATCGTTAGCACTCCGGTATTTTGAGTGCTAACGATGTTGATTTTTGTAAGTAAAGTATTTGGAGGTATATAGGTATGAAACTCAAACCCTTGGCCGACAGAGTCGTTCTGAAGCAGAACGCAGCGGAGGAGCGCACCTCCTCCGGCATTTTCCTCACCCCCGCCTCGCAGGAGAAACCCGAGGTCTATGAGGTCGTCGAGGTTGGCCCCGGCGGCATCGTGGACGGCAACGAGGTCAAAATGGTCGTCTCCGCGGGCGATCAGGTGCTGGTTGGCAAGTACAGCGGCACGAAGGTCAAGCTCGACGAGGTCGAGTACACCATCGTCCGTCAGGGCGATATTCTCGCGGTCATTGCGTAATTACAGGAGGTTCTTGAATCATGGCTAAGAAAATCGTTTACGGCGAAGAAGCAAGAAAAGCGATCGAGAGCGGCGTCAACCAGCTGGCGAACACCGTGAAGATCACGCTGGGCCCGAAGGGCCGCAACGTGGTGCTGGACAAGAAGTTCGGCACCCCGCTGATCACCAACGACGGTGTGACCATCGCCAAGGAGATCGAGCTTGAGGACGCTTTTGAAAATATGGGCGCGCAGCTGATCAAGGAAGTTTCCACCAAGACCAACGACGTCGCGGGCGACGGCACTACCACCGCCACGCTGCTGGCGCAGAGCATGATCAACGAGGGTCTGAAGAACCTTGCCGCCGGCGCCAACCCCATGGTCATGAAGAAGGGCATCGACAAGGCCACCGCTGCCGCCGTCGAGGCCATCAAGGCCATCTCCAAGCCGGTCAACGGCTCGAAGGACATCGCCCGTGTCGGCACCATCTCCTCCGGCGACGAGCACATCGGCGCTCTGATCTCCGAGGCGATGGAAAAGGTCAGCCAGAACGGCGTGATCACGCTGGAGGAATCCAAGACCGCCGAGACCTACAGCGACGTGGTCGAGGGCATGCAGTTTGACCGCGGCTATCTCAGCCCCTACATGGTCACCGACACCGACAAGATGGAAGCGGTTCTCGACGACGCGCTGATCCTCATCACCGACAAGAAGATCTCCAATATTCAGGATCTTCTGCCTCTGCTTGAGCAGATCGTCAAGGCCGGCCGCAAGCTGCTGATCATTGCCGAGGACGTCGAGGGCGAAGCCCTTGCCACCATCGTGCTGAACAAGCTGCGCGGCACCTTTACCTGCGTGTGCGTCAAGGCACCCGGCTTCGGCGACAGGCGCAAGGAGATGCTGCAGGATATCGCCATCCTCACCGGCGGTCAGGTCATCAGCAGCGATCTCGGCATGGAGCTGAAGGACGCCCAGCTGAACATGCTCGGTCAGGCCCATCAGGTCAAGGTCGGCAAGGAGAACACCGTCATCGTCGACGGTGCCGGCGACAGCCACGAGATCCGCGCCCGTGCCGCTCAGATCGAGAAGATGATCACCACGACCACCTCCGATTACGACCGTGAGAAGCTGCAGGAGCGCCTTGCCAAGCTCTCCGGCGGTGTGGCCGTCATCAAGGTCGGTGCCGCCACCGAGACCGAAATGAAGGAGAAGAAGCTGCGCATTGAGGACGCGCTCAACGCCACACGCGCCGCAGTTGCCGAAGGCATCGTCCCCGGCGGCGGCAGCGCCTACGTCATCGCCTCCGGCGCGGCCGAGAAGCTGGCCGAGGAGCTCTCCGGCGACGAAAAGACCGGTGCGGCCATCATTGCCAAGGCGCTCAAGGCCCCGATCATGCAGATCGCCGCGAACGCAGGCCTGGAAGGCGCCGTGATCCTCAACGAGGTTGTCAACAATCCCTCCGCCAACTACGGCTTTGACGCCGCGAACGGCAAGTACGGCGATATGATCGAGCTCGGCATCGTCGACCCGACGAAGGTCTGCCGCAGCGCGATCGAGAACGCCGCATCCGTCTCCTCCATGGTTCTGACGACCGAGAGCCTCGTCGCCGACATTCCGGAGAAGAATCCGCCGATGCCCGCCGCTGCTCCCGACATGGGCGGCATGTACTAAGTTGTAACTTTCGAGTGAGAAAGCAAGCAAATTAGTATCTATTCTTCATGAAAGCGCAAACTTTTAAATGTGAAAAGTTCGAGCTTACGCAGACCTTACGCAGAAAGCTTTGCGCCTAATGAGTAACTATGAAGAAGCCTCTGAATCATCAAATGGTTCAGAGGCTTTTTCATTACTGGATCTCAAACGCTGCATAGTCCAGGCTTCCGCCGCCCTCGTAGACGAAATATAGATCCCCCAGGGAATGAGCTTTCGCTCGTCCCCTGGGGGTTTTCGATCAAAGCGTATTGCTCAAGAGCAGCAGCTTCTTCCCTTCTCTCGATCCATAGTCAGCGTTTCCAGCATCAGAGCAAACCTACCAGGTTGAAAGCCAGGATCAGGCCGGAAAACACGATTGAGACTGTGGAGCAGAGCTTGATCAGAATGTTCAGGCTTGGGCCAGCGGTGTCCTTCAGCGGGTCGCCCACCGTGTCGCCCACAACAGCAGCCCTGTGCTGCTCGCTGCCCTTGCCTCCGTGGTGCCCCGCTTCGATATACTTTTTGGCGTTATCCCAGGCGCCGCCGGCGTTGGACATAAACACCGCCATGGCAAAGCCGGATACGGAGACGCCGCCCAGCATCCCCACCACGCCGACCGGGCCCAGCAGCAGGCCTGTCACGATGGGCACGATCACTGCCACCAGAGCGGGAGCGATCATCTCATGCAGTGCCCCCTTGGTGCACAGCGCAACACACTTGGCGTATTCCGGATCCGCCTGATAGTCCATGATTCCCTGGATCTCCTTGAATTGGCGGCGAACCTCCAGAACAATGGACTGGGCCGCCCGTTCCACGCCGTCCATGGTGAGGGAGGAGAAGAGGAAGGTCAGCAGCGTACCAACAAACAGCCCCACCAGCATCAGGGGATTGGTAAGGGACAGGTCCAGCACCTCCTCGGTTTTGGCCTGCACTATGTCCACATAGCTCACCAGCAGCGCCAGCGCGGTAAGAGAGGCGGAGCCGATGGCAAAGCCCTTGCCGGTTGCGGCAGTGGTGTTCCCCAGGGAGTCCAGCGCGTCGGTGCGCTCCCGCACTTCTTCAGGCAGCTCCGCCATCTGGGCGATGCCCCCGGCGTTGTCGGCAACAGGGCCATAGGCGTCGGTTGCCAGCGTAATGCCCAGGGTAGAGAGCATACCCACGCCTGCGATGCCGATGCCATAGAGCCCCTGGTCAAAGGATTTTGCCCCGCCGGCCGCGAAAAAGCTCAGCAGTACCGCTGCCGCCACCACCAGGATCGATACCATAGTGGAGCGCATGCCCAGGGACAGGCCCCCGATGATGATGGTCGCGCTGCCGGTCTCGCTCTCCTGGGCCAGTTCCCGGGTGGGCCTGTAGGTATCCGAGGTGTAGTACTCGGTAAAATAGCCGATCACACAGCCCCCCAACAGGCCGCTGAGGATGGCGATATACACGCCCCAGCTGCCGATCAGGAGCTTGGTCAGCGGCGCTGCCAGTACGGCCGCCAGAATGGCCGCGGAATAGGTGCCGATGCGCAGGCTGCGCAGAAGCGCCTCCTGGCTGGCATTTTCCTTGGTTCGGATCAGAAAGGACCCCAGGATCGAGCACAGTATGCCGCACACCGCAAGCAGCAGCGGCAGCAGCATTCCCCGAAAGCCATAGCCAGCGATTCCGCCCAGGGCAAAGGTAGCCAGGATCGAGCCCACGTAGCTTTCGTAAAGGTCAGCGCCCATGCCTGCTACGTCGCCCACATTGTCGCCCACATTGTCCGCAATGGTGGCGGGGTTGCGCGGGTCATCCTCGGGGATCCCCGCCTCCACCTTGCCGACCAGGTCAGCGCCAACGTCGGCAGCCTTGGTATAGATGCCGCCGCCTACGCGGGCAAACAGCGCCATGAAGCTGGCGCCCATGCCGTTCATGACCATGACGGATCCGATCTTCTCCGGCTCGGTATAGCCCAGGCCGTAGCGCAGCAGGAAAAACCACATGGTCACATCCAGCATGCCCAGGCCCACCACGGAAAACCCCATCACGCTGCCGGAGGAGAAGGCTACCTTCAGCCCTTTGTTCAGGCTTTCACTGGCAGCGTTGGCGGTGCGTGCGTTCGCAGAGGTTGCGATACGCATGCCGATAAAGCCCGCCAGCATGGAGAAGATCCCGCCGGTGAGGAACGCGAAGGGCGTCACCCGGGAGAGCATTTGCCCGCCGGAGGCGAAGGCCAGCACCAGAAGCAGCAGGAATACGATGGCAAAAACCTTAAACACCGTGGTATACTGATGCTTCAGATAGGCATTCGCGCCAGCCCGGATGGCCGCTGCGATCTTCTGCATGCGCTCATTGCCTTCGGAGACCGAAAGCACCCTCCGTCTCTGCAGAGCAGCAAAGCCCAAAGCCAGAGCAGAGCCCAAAAAACCAAGCAAGAAATATCGTTCCATTCCGTTTCTTCCTTTCTCTCAATAGAATTCCCGGATATATGCCTTCACGTCGGCAAGGCTGCCCCGAAACACACCGGGAGTCTCCATTTTCAGGGAGACACAGGCTGTTGCGTAGAGCAGCGCCTCCTCCATATCGTGCCCAGTCATCCGCATGGCCAAATACGCACCGAAGGTAGTATCCCCCCGGCCAGTTCGCCCGGAGAGATTGCGCGCCTTCACCGGACAGGTACAGACCCGTTCCCCGTCGCACACCAGCATCTCCGTGTTGTGGGACACCATGACCTCTCCGGCGCCCCAGGCCACCAGCTGTCTGGCAGCGGCTTCCCGGTCACGCAGGCCCGTGAGCATCTCCGCCTCGGCGGCGTCGGTTTTGAAAAAGTTCATCCAGGGCAGGAAGCGCAGCTTCTCCTGCCAATCATGCAGCGCCATGGGGCCGCCCTCGTTGTGCCGCAAAAAGCCCTGGGCATCCGCTGAAAGCAGCCCTCGCCTGTGCAGCTCCTCCAACAGCTCCTCAGGGAAATCGCCGTACAGCAGTCCCGCCAGATGGCAGAGCTTCCAGGAGATCTCCGGCAGCTCTGCCGGCAAAATGGGGTCAGACTGGGCGGCGCAGCCGGATCTGCGGCGCTCCCGGTCCGGTGTGAAATACTCATTGCGCATTAGCGTTGTCTTTGCCGACGGAAGAAGGGCTTTGTCCTCCTCAGGCATCTGGAATACGTCCAGAATGTCCCGGTCCTCCGGGGCGATCTTCACCGCCGCGAAGACGCTGGCTCCCATGGCCCGTGCTGCCGGCGTGCAGAAGGTCACGGCACCCCCGGCGCTCCGATCCTCTGCGCCGGTATAGTCGATGTTCACGTCTCTCGTGGCAGGGCCCAGGATCATCAAATCATATGGTTTCATATTGTATCCCCTCAAAAAAGCTTCCCGCCCGCTCCTGTCGGAGCGGGCGGCGGCTTTGCGCCGAAGTGTCAGGCCCGGTATTCGGTCCCTGTGCCAATGGTCATGGCATCATAGGCCCGCTTGACCTTGGCATAGTTCTTGTCCCGGTCCAAGGCAACCCCCCGTCCAACGCCGTCCACGATCACGCCTCTGCCGATTTTGGCCAGCTTCTTGTCAAGTGTCCGGAGCATGGCCGGGGCTGATCCCGGCTCGGTGCTGCGCCCGTCGAAGATGATGTGCAGATAGACCTGCTCCACCCCCTCGGCCATCTCCGTCAGCATCAGGGGGTAGTCGATGCAGCCATGGCTGGATTTCTCCGTCAAGTAGGCCAGCAGGTGCAGAGCGGTCCCCTCTTCCCTGGCTGCGTCTATGGCATGAAGGAAGACGGGGTTGCGTTTGAAAGAGCCGTCCTGAATGGCCTGATCCATGCGCACGTCATCCTGTGCTACGATCCGGCCGGCACCAAGGTTGTTGTGTCCGGCCTCGGAGTTGCCGGCCTTGCCCGCTTTCAGGCCTACGTCCTCGCCGGAAGCGCGCAGCTTGCTGCGGGGGTATTTAGCCAGCATCTCATCCCACTCGGGGGTATGAGCCAAATAGATGGCGTCGCCCTCGTCCCCGGTTCCGAAGCCCCAGCCATCCAGGATGATGAGCATCATCCTGTCGTTTTTGAAGTCCGGCGTCTCCATGAGGCTCCGTCCCGTCATCTCCGCCGGCTGCTCCAGCCCCAGCACCGAGAGGATGGTGGGGGCCACATCGCCCAGGCGGCCATCCCGCAGCCGTACTTCCCTGCCCTTGGGGTCCAGGATCAGGAAGGGCACCAGATTGGTGGTGTGGGCCACATGGGGCTTGCCCTCCTTGGTGTAGAGGGCTTCGATATTGCCGTGGTCCGCCGTCACCGCCACCACATAGCCCTTGTCCCTGGCATAGTGGGCAACCTGACTTACATAGCGGCTGATGGCCGCAGCGGCTTCCAGCTTGGCGTCCTTATTGGCGGTATGGCCAATGACGTCGCCGTTTGCAAAGTTTGTGACGATAAAGTCATAGCCTTCGTCCACGGCCTGCTCCACTTTCTCGGCTACGGTGGGCAGACTCAACTCCGGTTTCTGGTCGAAGGGAATCCCCTTGGGTGATGGAACGCACAGATCCGTCTCTCCCGGGAAGGGCTGGTTATAGCCGCCGTTGAAGAAGAAGGTCACGTGGGCAAACTTCTCCGATTCCGAGCAGTGGAACTGCCGCAGCCCCGCCTCACTGAGAACCTGAGCCAACGGTTTCTCTACCCGCTCAGGAGCAAAGGCGATGGGAAGACTCTTGAACTTTTCGTGATACATAGTCATGATCGCGAAATCCAGCTTATCCAGATACTCACGGTCAAAATGGGGGAAATCCTCTTCCGTAAAGGCTTCGGTCAGCTCGATCTCCCGCTCGCCCCGGCGGCAGCAGAATACCACGTGGTCGCCGTTTTGGATCTTGCCCACAGGCTCGCCCTTCTCATCCACGAGGACCATAGGCTCCAGGGAGTAATCGGTCTGCCCCTGGGTATAGGCTTTCTCCACCGCCCTGGCCAGTGCCTCGCCTCCGTGAAAGCTTTTGTCAAACATACTGTCTTCCTCCTTCAACGCAGCGGCGGGAAAATTTCCAGCAGCTGTGAAAAATGCGTAATAAACCGGTCCGGCCGGTTCTCGTCGGTGACGGTCTGCGGTTTCTTGCCGGGGTACTGCACCGCCACCGTCATGCCCAGGCCTGCGGCCTTGGCACCGACAATATCCCGGTTCAGATTGTCCCCCACGTAACAGGTGCGCTTGGGGTCTGAGCCGCATTCCTCCAATGCGTAGTAATAGATAGCGGGGTGAGGCTTTCGGATCAGACACACAGAGGACTGCTGCACACTCTTGAAATAGGGGCGCAAGCCGTCACGATCCAGCCACTCATCGACCTCATGCGTGCCCACCAGATCACTGACAATGGCAAGCGTATAGCCGCGGGCGAAGAGCTCCTTCACGGTTTCGATGCCGCCGTCGGTGACCACCCGCTCGCCCTTGGTGCGGCGATAGGCATAGGTCATCTCGTCCGCCGCGGCCTCCACCCGCTCCCGCGGGAAGTCATAGGCCAGCCAGCGGGTCCAGAGTTCCTTCACGGGCGCCTCGCAGTAGAAATGCAGGGCCCATTCCCGATACTTGTCATAGCGGGGCTCGATCACATTTTTATAAAACTTGATCGGGTCTTCATCGGTGCCCAGGCACCGGGTAATGCAGGCCTTGGCCTCCAGCTCATAGGCCGGATCCTTGCGGATGACCCGGAAGGTGTCCCCAAGATCCACAAATATCGTATTGATGTTCTGTTCCATCAGGTACCTCCCTGCAAAATCGGCAGCTCCAGAATATCCAGGAAGCGATGTACAATATAATCGGGACGATTGGCGTCGGTGATGATCTTTTTCTTCAGCTTTTCCGGGCTGATGAAGAGGATGTTGGCCCCGATGCCCGCCGCTATGGCGCCGGTGATGTCCCGATCCAGATTGTCAGCCACAGAGGCGCATTCGCCGGGTTCCAGGCCGAGCTGCTCACAGCCCAGCAGGTACATCCGCGGATCAGGCTTGCGCAGACCCGTCACCGGAGAAAGGATCACCGCGTCGAAATACTCGTCCAGCCCGTCGGCCTTCAGCCACTCAGGAATCTCGTACTCGCCGATGAGGTTGGAGATGATGCCAAGCTTGTAGCCCCTGGCGTGGAGGGTCTCGATGACTTCCCGTCCACCCTCCACCACATGTCGCAGGCCCTTGACCTGGCGGTACTGGAAGGTGATCTCGTGGCATATCTCCCGCACCTTCTCCTCGTCCATCTCCGGCAGGAGCCACTTGTGCCAGAGCTCGAAATCGCTGCTCTCCTTCATCTCGCCCAGGGCCCAATCCCGATAGGGCAGATAGCGCTGCTCCACCATGTCGATGAAAGCGTCTGCGTCCTCGTAGCCCGCCAATTCCGCCATGTGCCGTTTGGCCTTTTCCTGGTGCTCGGGCACGTTTTCCGCAATGCGGAGGGTGCCGCCCAGGTCAAAAAATACACCTTTGATCTTCTTCACGGTCGTCTCCTCATGCTCTGTGCGGGAACAGATCCAGCAGCTCAGGAATGGACTTGATGGTGTAGTCCGGCAGTACTGTGGGCGCCTTGCCTTCCCGGTCGGCGGTGCCGGCGTCTTCAAACAGCACCATAGCACCGAAGTTTGCGGCCTTGGCTCCCTCCACGTCCCGAACCGGGTTATCCCCAACATAGGCGCAGTTTTCCGGGGCACTGCCGATACAGCGAGCAGCCAGCAGGTAGATCGCCGGGTCCGGCTTGCGCAGGCGCACCTTGGACGAGAGGATCACGGTCTGGAAGCAGTCGGCCACACCGTCGCGGCACATCCAGTCGGGGATCTCGGTCTCGGTGATGGTGTTTGCGATGATGCCGAGCTTGTAGCCCCTGCGCTTCAGCTCCCGCAGGGTCTCCAGGGTGCCATCGTGCACAACGCGGCGGCCGTCATGGTCACGCCAAAGGCGGGTCAGCCTGGCGGCGTGGGGTGCCACACGCTCAGCGGGGTAATCCGGCAGCAGATACTGCAGCCAGAGCTCCATTTCGGAGACATCCAAAAGCTCCGTCTTGGCCCATTTGCGATATGCCTTCCAATTCTTCTCGAGCTTGGCAAAAAAAGCGTCATGCTCTTCCGTGGAGCCGACAAGCTCCATCAGTTCTCTCTCTGCAGCGGCGGCAAACTCCTTATCCTCCACCACATAGCGCAGCGTCGCGCCAACGTCAAAGAAAATGGCTTCCAGGTTCTGCATTTTTCCGTCCTCCCTTTCTGCGTTTATGGTCAAACATTCTTATTGTTTCAATATAGACGGGATTTCTGCCAGGTCCTCGATCAGGGCATCCGGCATGTAGCCCGAATGCTCCAGCCCCGCGTCCCGATGAGCGATACTGGGGTTTTGGATCTGGATCATCATGGCCCAGCCGGCATTGCGTGTGCCGATCACATCCCGGGAAATGGTGTCGCCCACATAGCAAAGCTCTTCCGGCTTCAGACCCATGGCTTTTTCCGCAATGCGGAAGATTTCCGGCGAGGGCTTGCGGATCCCAGTCTCGGCAGAGGTAATGACACAATCCATCAGCGCCTCGATGCCGTACTCGGCCAGGAAGTGCCGCACGACAGAGCGTGAGATGATGTTGCTGATAACGCCCAGGTGCAATCCCATGGCTTTCAGCTCCGTCATCGTCTCCTTCAGATGCTCGCGGCGCATCACGCAGGGACGCTCATAATCGTAAAGGAAGCTGAGTTCTTCGGCAAAGGGCTCGATCCGTTCGCGTTCAAGCCCGTATTCCCGGAGGTAATAGTCGCTCCAGATTTGCGCTGAGGGAAGTTCCCGCAGCGTTACTTCGGATTCATGCTTATAGACCTCGCTGTTAATGGCCAGACGCCCAGCCAAAAGCTCAGCGCCGCCTTCCAGCTTGATCCCATAATCGGAAAATCTCTCGATCAGCCGCTGCGCGAACCAGAGATCCCGTCCTGGGGGTGAGGAGGATTTGTGCAGTGTGCCGCCCAGGTCGAACAGTACCGCCTTGATCATGCTATCGCTCCTTTCCGGTAATCTCAAACGTTTCCGAACGATCTCAACCAAAAGATACCGCTTTTTCTTTCGCCCGTCAAGTATCTATTGTCAATGAAAGTTGATTGTTTTAACGATATTCCTCATTTTCTAAAACTTTTCGGAGCATTTCCGGATTATTTTCAGGTATTTCCCGGATATTTTCAGAATTCGTGTAAATCATTTCCTCTACCGAGCATCTCAACCGGTTGTTTAGGTCGAACTAACTGTATTTCACTTTAAAAAAACCTTCGTTTTCGTTATTTTTCACAAAAATTTGCTTGCTTTTTTTGTGAGGGTGAGTTACAATGTTTTCGTGAATTGTACGGAAATTTTCGTTACAAAGGAGGAGCGTATGAAAAACGTCACCATCAAGGACGTGGCCAAAGCCGCCGGCGTCTCCTACTCCACCGTCTCCCGCGCGCTGACAGGCAGCCCCGAGATCAGCGAAGAAACCCGAAGCCGGATCCTGCAGCTGTGCAAGGATATGAACTACACGGCCAACACCGTGGCCCGGGCCATGGTGATGAAGAGCACCAAGCTCCTTGGTCTGATCCTCACCAGTGTGAACAACCCCTTCATGTCGGAGCTTGCCTATCATATCGACCGGCAGGCCCGCGCCAGAGGCTACAACATCATCCTTTGCAACTCTTCCCGGGATCCTGAGCAGGAGCGGGAGCTCTTTGAGCTCATGATTGGCCGTCAGGTAGACGGTATCCTCCTTCTCCCCTCCGGGACCGAGAGCTACAACAAGCTCCATCCCTATCTCAGTCGCATCCCCACCGTGTTCATTGGGGAGAACCTGCGTGAGGTGCCGGAGAGCTATGTATCTGTAGACAACTACCGGGGTGCCCAGATCGGTGTGGAATATCTGTATAAGCTTGGCCACCGCGATATTCTGTATTTCGGGCGGCGCCGGGGCAGCACGACTCACCAGCTGCGCGCAGAGGGCTATGCCGCCGCCTGTGAGCATTTCGGCCTCACCCCGCGTTATTGCAACAACACCTTTTCATTTTCCTCTGTGAAATACGGCTACCAGCTGGCCAAGCAGCTTTTTTCCCGGGAGCGGCATTTCTCCGCCATCTTCGCCGCTACAGACACCAACGCTCTTGGCATCATGCAGGCGGCGGAGGAGATCGGCCTGCGCATCCCGCAGGATCTGTCCCTCCTCGGCTTTGATAACATCCGGGACAGCAGCCTGCCCAGGATCGAGCTGACCACCATTGAGCAGCCGATGAAGATGCTGGCCTCCGTGGCAGTAGACACTCTGCTTGACAAGATCCAGAACGATCAGGCCGGCTATTCCCACCGGATCCTCTCACCCGCGCTGGTGGAGCGCTCCTCCTGTGCGCCTTACCGCAAGCGCTGAACCGTGATAACGACCGAAGCCCGGGCGAAATGCCCGGGCTTGTTTTTTTCAGCGGATGGGGCTGTTGCTGGCGCTGATGACGTCTTCCCGGGATTCCATGAAAGCCTTCATCTCCGCGTACTCAATCTCTTTGCGGCGACGTATGGTCAGATCATACTCGGTGGTGCCGTCGCGGCGGCGGTCGACCTTGCTCTCCGTGACCTGGGCCTGCCAGAGCTCCATCTGATTCATCAGCGCGCCGTTGAAGTCATAGCCGTTTTTGACGATAAAGTGCAGGTGATTGGCGGCATACGCGTCGCCCCCGATGGCGTGGCGATGCAGCACGACCAGCAGCAGCAGGTTCACCAGAGCCGCCAGAATGCCCATCACATACATCCCCGCGCCGACGGTCAGGCCGACGACCGCCGAAAACCAAAGCACCGCGGCGGTAGTGAGCCCGCGGACCGTGTTGCCGTTTTTGAAGATGACGCCCGCGCCGAGAAAGCCGATCCCGCTGACGACCTGGGCGGCCAGACGCGCCGGATCGGAGGTTCGGGAACCGTCCAGGATCCCTCCCAGATCCGCGAAGCCGTATTTGGACACGATCATGCACAGGGCCGCTCCGCAGCAGACCACGATGTGCGTGCGTACGCCCGCCTCCTTGAAGCGTTTGCTCCTCTCAATGCCGATGAGCATGCCGAGGATACAGGACACGGCCAGCCTGCAGCAGCAATCCAGCAAGGGGCTGGTCGCAATCTCAAAAGACGAAAAAAAAGCGGACTGCATAAGCTCCTCCCTCCATCAGGGCGCTCTCAAGCCGAGCCTGCGGCGCCCAGGCTGAACATCTGGTTCTCCTTGTCCATCAGCTCTCGCAGGATGGGAAAAACCTGATAAATATCCTCGATCACATAGTCCGGCTCGAACTCCCGGCGCACGCCGGCGTCCTTTTCCCCGGTCAGCTTGGAACCGATCTGGATCGCGCAGGCAAAGCCCGCCCGCTTGGAGCCGATGATGTCCCGGGAGATGGTATCCCCCACATAAACGCAGTTTTCCGGCTTCACCCGAAGCTGCCGGGTGGAGACCTCGAAGATATCCGGCAGAGGCTTGCGCATGCCGGTGACGGAGGAGAGCGTCACGTCCTGGAACAAGTCCCGGATGCCGTATTCCTCCAGGCTGTCAAAGACCTGGTACATGGCGGCGGTATTGCTGATGACGCCAAGCTTCAGTCCCAGATCCCGCAGGCCCTCCAGCATCTCCCGCACCCGGGGACGCAGGCTGCGGTGATAGTGGGTCAGCTCCCACATGTGGGCGATGGGCTCGCAGAGGGGCTCCAGGATCTCCCGGGGAAAGATGAAGTCTGCCAGGGCATAGTCCCGCCAGATGGGGATGGGCTTGAGCTCCACGTCGCAGCTGTCCCGGAACGCGCCGTAGCGCTTCCAGCCCTCGTCCACGCGGCGCTTGAGCTCCGCCAGATCGACCTGAGGATCCAGCCCGCCCTCACGCAGCATCCGGTCCAGCTTTTCGATAGCGGCCCACTCCGAGCGTTCATCCACATAGATATCCTCCAGCGTTCCGCCCATATCAAACATCACCGAAGTGATCATATTCTCTCCTCCCCTACACTCCCCCGCTTCTCAGGAGCGGCGGACGTATTTTTTCCACGCAGGTTCGTCCGTCTGCGCGGGAGTCTCGGGCCGGTAATCCCGGCGATACAGCAGATAGAACAGCGCCAGGCCCAGACCCACAGGGATCAGGACGAACCACAGGGCAAAGCGCAGAAACAGCTTCATGGCCTCTGCGTCCTGCAGAACCAAAGCCATAGTGATGATGGCCGCCGCCGTGTACAGCAGCAGCCAGAGATAAGTGCCCAGCATAAGTCGCTTATCCTTCAGAAGGCGATGCAGTACGAATCCAACCAGCAGAACGGCCGCGCTGACGCTGAGGGAACTGGTAAGGTTTCCCAAAACAAGTGGCCAGCTCTCCGTCAGCGGGGCGAGCCAGTCCACAATATAGGTAAAGGCAAGCAGATGCAAGGCGATGAAAACCGCGCTCAGACAGAAGGTGTAGATCAGAAAACCGCTCTTGGGCTTTCCGTTCTCGGTGAACAGGAAGCTCTGCCAGAAATGCTTGCTCCGTTCCTCCCACTTCTTCTGTCGTGCCCGGCGACGGTCTTCCCGCTCCAGGCCTCCGGTATGCCCGTTCAGATCCTTGTTAAAGCTCATAGCGTTTAAAGGGGGCTGCGGAGCGGGAGGATCGCTCCGCAGCCGGGTTCAGCCAGCGTCACCGGCGTGCCTTGTTCTCAGTGAATGTTGGGGTTCTGATCCAACCAGTAGATCCAGAGGTCCTGCGCATCCAGGAACACATTGTAGATGGAGGCCAGATCCGGTTCAGCCGCGTTGAGCTCCTTGAGGGTCATCTCGTTCTTCTTGTCCTTCACGTCGTCGCGGACCGGCCAGTTGCCTTCCTTGGCGAAGGGCTTGAAGCCGCCGCTCTCGCCGTCAGCGCCGCCGGTCACAAATCGGATGAACAGGCGGGCGCCGGCGGGGTGCTTGCAGTTGTTGACAACATACATGTACTCCAGGTTCTGAAGGCCGTTATAGGGGTTCAGCACGACCCATGCGATGTTATAGCCGGAATCGTCGCGATTGGTGATCTTGCCGGCCGAGGCCAGGGCAAGGGCGGGATCGTCAGCCGTGGAATTGTGGACCGCCTCCACCAGTTCGTCGCCGTCACCGATGAAGGTGATCTTCATCTGGCTGAATCGCCACAGATACTCCACGCCGGCGTTGTTCGCAGGTACATTGGGGAAGCCGCTGGCATCGTATGTGTACTCCAGTTCCTCGCCGTAGACTTCCTTGTAATTGGCGGCCAACTGGTCGGCGTTCACGATAAAGCTGGCGAAAATGGAAAGGTACGCTGTCTCGGAGCCGATCTCCTTGGTAAAGATGCGGTACTTCTGGCTGCCGTCCTCGTTCTTTTCGACGATCTGCCACCAGCTGTCAATGGGCTGCCCATCGGGGAAGGCTTCGGTGTTGTAGTACCAGAAGGACTGGGAGGCGTAGAGCGGATAGCCGTAGCGCAACAGGCCATCGTCGATATGGGCGCAGATGTCTTCGGGATAGAAGGCTGTGATGATACCGTCCTCATAGTCGCCGAAGAACACATCGCCGTTAACGTCCTTCACCTGGAGTACGTCGCCCTGGACATTATTGGCATTGGCCTCAAGACGGCACTTCTGCAGGACCTCATCGTTGTCCAGATCCATGATGTCCACGGTCAGGCCGGGGAAAGCTTCCTCAAAGGTGTCCTTCACCTTGAGCATTTTGGAGGAGGTGGCGTAGATGTTGATGGCGCTGCCGTCCTTGACCTCTTCCAGGGCCTGGGCATAGAGCTCTTCGTCGCTCATCTTGCTCCAGTCGTCATAGATGGGGCCGTAAAAGGCAGAATCCTCTACCGAGGGCGTGTCGGGCTGCGCAGGGGTGTCGGGTTGCTGCTCCGCGGGAGTATTGTCCTCTGTCTTGGCGGGAGAGACATTCTGCTTGGGGGTCTCAGTCTGGGTGCCGCCGCAGGCGGCAAGACCCAGGAGCATGCAGAGAGCCAGCAGCAGAGCGCAGATCTTGCTCAGTTTCATTCTTTTTTCTCCTTTCGTCCTATTCTTGTGAGTGTCGGTGGGTTTGCGGTCTATGTTTTTCGCGGACTCGCCGCGTTGGATACGCTCAGCGAGCGCGTTTGATCAGGCGCGTGGTCTCTGCGTTGTAGACGTTGATCTTTTCCGGGGCGATGCTCACAAAGACCTCCTGGTCAAGATCATAGTGGGCCAAGCCGATCTGCTTGGAGAGGAACTCGCTTTCACCGGCCTTGAGAGAAACCAGCGTTTCGGAGCCGGCAGGCTGGTTGGCGTAGACCTGCACCGGAATCCTGCCCTCTCCCGCTTCCTCAAAGATCTGGATCTGCTCGGGCCGGATGGCCACCACACAGTCAAACTCACCTTCGGGAATGGTTTCCTCGGTCAGATCCTCTGCCGGGAAGACATAGGTATCCAGCTCGCAGGTGACATGCAGGCCTTCCTCGTCCCGCTTTGCCTTTCCGGCCAGGAAGTTGATGCGGGGATTTCCTATGAAATCGGCGGCCTCGAGGTCGATGGGGTTCATGTACAACTCCATCGGCGGCGCCACCTGGCTCAGCTCGCCTTTTTTGAAGAGAGCGATCTTGGTGGACATGGTGAGGGCTTCCACCTGATCGTGGGTGACGTAGATGATCGTGGTGCCCAATTCCTTGTGGATGCGCTGCAGCTCCGAGCGCATATCCACGCGAAGCCTGGCGTCCAGGTTGGACAGGGGCTCGTCCAGAAGCAGGAGTTTGGGGTTGGAGGCCACGGCGCGGGCAATGGCCACGCGCTGCTGCTGGCCGCCGGACAGTTCGTTGGGATAGCGGTCCACATACTCCTCAATGCGCATCATTCGGAGGGCATCCTGGATGCGGCGCTCGATCTCCTCCTTCGGCAGCTTCTGGATCTTCAGGCCGAAGGCGATGTTCTCCCGCACAGTCATGTGGGGCCAGAGGGCGTAGGACTGGAACACCAGGTTCAACCCGCGTTTGCTGGGTTCTGCGTAATAGGCCAGATCCGCGTTGATCATCTCCACACCGTCGATGGTCATGACGCCGCCCTGTGGCTTTTCCAGGCCGGAGACGACGCGCAGCGTGGTGGTCTTGCCGCAGCCGGAAGGGCCCAGCAGGGTCATGAAGTCGCCGTCCTCAATGACCAGGTTGATGTCGCGCAAAACGTGGTTATCCCCATAAAACTTGTCGATATGCTTCAGTTCGATTCTGCTCATGATTCTTCCTCCTTACCACGATTTGCCAATATCGGCGCCGAAACGATTAGCGATGATATAGCAGATCAGGATAAACATCAGCACACACACCGAGACGGCGTCGGCCATCTGGTTCATGCCGTCCTGTGAATAGGTGAAGGCCAGGTAGGACATCGTGGTGGTACGCTTGTCCATCATGATGATAATCAGGTCAAGCTCCTTGGCAATGCTGATAAAGGTCAGCATGAAGCCTGAGATAAAGCCGTTCTTGGCAAGGGGCAGGACGATGCGGGTCAGCTTCTTGCCAAAGCCCGCGCCGTTAATCTCCGCCGCCTCCTCCAGCTCCACGGCGATCTGCATCATGTTGGCCGTGCCGGAGCGGCTGGCAAAGGGGAAATGCTTGACCACACTGGTTAGCACGATCAATGTGAAGGTGCCGTAGAGCGAGGGGAGCAGGCCGCCCAGATGGGGCTTGGAGAACATCGCCACATACATGGACGAGAAGGCGATGCCGCTCATCAGATAGGGGATGAATACCAGCTGTTCGGTCAGATTGCCATACCACTTGCCGCGGCCGCGGGTGGTGATGTAGCCCAGAAACTGGCCGCAGAAGGCGGTGATGACCGATGCGATGACCGTCAGCCGCACGGTATTCCAGACGGCCTTGCCGAACTCGGTGTTGTAGAAGATGCCTCTGTAGCTGGTGTAGTAGGGCGCCAGCTCCTCGTTGGAGCCGATCCAGTTGTACATGGTCAGATTGCTCAGGCCGTAGCCCGCGCCGGTGTTGATCTGGAAGGTCTCCATGATCAGCACGAACATCGGCATAACCATCGCGAAGAACAGAAACAGCAGCAGGAAGATCATCAGAGGAACCTTGGCCTTGCCGAGGCGCATTTCGGTACTGCGCCCGCCCTTGCCGCCGATGGTGGCGTAGCTTTTGCGAACGCCGATGATGCGCTGGTTGGCAAAGATGATGAGGGCGGCCAGGGCGATCAGAACGATGCTCATCGCGAAGCCCACGTTCTGGGGGCTGCCGTTGATGAAGTTCTTCATCTTGGTGGCCAGCGTGAAGTAGCCGATGCGGTTGCCGAGGTTGGCCGCCACGCCGTAGGTGCCGATGGACTTGGACAGGGTCATGACCACGGCGGACAGCACACTGGGCAGCACCAGGGGGATGGTGATGGACTTGAGGATCTGGGGCTTGGACGCGCCGCAGATCTCGCCCATCTCCTCCAGCTCGGAGTTGATGGAGCGCAGGGCTGACTGCACATGGATGTAAGAAAATGCGTAATAGTGCAGCGACATGCAAAGTACGATGGCCACCGGGCCGTAGGCCAGCCAGTCCGGGATCGGGATGCCCAGGCCTTCCAGAAAGCCCAGAGAGCCGGAAGTCTTGTTGCGGAACACCGCCAGCCAGGACAGGGACTTGCACCAGGACGGGATCATGTAGGGGATGACTACCAGCATGCCCAGCAGCTTCTTGCCGGGGATGTCCGTTCTGGCAATGAGCCAGCCGAGAACGCTTCCCAGAGGGACGCTGACCAGTACCGTGAAGAAGCCGCAAACCAGTGAGTTTTTCAGCGGCCCCCACAGGGTCGCCTTGGCCATCTGCCCGGTGAGTAAATACTTCCAATAGTACAGCGTGAAGTCGCCTACCTTGGCTCCCGGCAGACGCCGCAGCTCGCCCTTCGCTACCGTAAAGGTGGAGGCAATCATCTGCAGCAAAGGAATCACGATCAGGCAGAACAGGATCACCAGGCTGATCATGACAACAAGGTTGAAGGGATTCTTGATCACATTCAGGATCTGATTTTTCAATCTGGTCTTATTGAATGGTCGTCGCGCAGCTTTTGTTTTCACATCCGTTGCCCCTTTCTTGCCGGCAGGTCCGGCGTTTCGGCAGAAGCAAGCTTTCGCTTTCGCTATTTTCGGGAGATCGCTCCTTGATTTTACGGATACGTTTCCGTCTTTTCTAACATAAATAATTATAGCAAAATCACGGTTTTCGTCAATAAATTCTTTGAATAATTCGTATTTTTGGTCTATCTGCTGCTTTTATTGTCCTTATCTTGTCTATATTCACTACATCACTACTTTGAATTCATAAATCGCCAAATGTTTTTTCCGGAAATTCCCGTACTTAAATCGCATCTTTTCCGTCAAAGCATAGCTCTGCGCCATTGCCATTTATTTGTGAAAAAAATGACCGGGATCGAAATAATTCGGGACAGAAGAGGTTTCACTTCCCACTCCTGTCCCGAATCCGATCATCGTCTATGCAGTTTCAGCAGTAGAGCTCCGGTTTCTCGATGGTATCCACCTTCAGGAACCGGGAGGTTCCGCGGGAGGCATTCAGGGCGTCGCCGGCAACACAGGCCACATAGCCATCCCAGGCGGAAGGTCCGGTGAGTTTGCCCTTGTTCACAGAGTCTGCCCAGGCGCTCAGTTCGATGTCATAGGCTTCGATGAAGCGCTCCTTCCAGTCGGTCATGATGGGCATACACTCGGCCGGTTTCAGGCTGTCCCAGCCGGCAGGACGGGCGCGTCGCACCACTGCGTAGGGGTCTGGGAGCTTCACGGTCCCGTTCTCGCAAACCACCTCACACTGGATGTCGTAGCCATAGCCGTCGGCCACCTGGACCTCCACGTCGATGAAGCAGCCCTTCTTGGTGCGCAGCAGAACCACCTGGGGATTGTCATAGCCCCTGTTGGAGTTTGCGCTCTGGCGCACGCGCACGCACTGGGCATCCTCATACTCATCCCCCAGCAGCCAGCGGCAGATGTCCAGCTCGTGGATGGCCACATTGGTGATGCCGTTTTCGGTCTTGAAGCCCGGCCCCTGGGAGACGTTGCGGTGGCATGCCTTGATGAGCAGGGGCGCGCCCAGCTCGCCGGAGTCAATGATGCGCTTCATCTCGGCATAGCCCCGGTCATAGCGGCGCATGAAGCCCACCTGTACCAGGCGCTTGCCGATCTCCAGCTCGCGGGCGATGATCTCCTCGCAGTCCGCCGCGTTCTGGCTCAGCGGCTTTTCACAGAAGCACCACTTCTCGTGTTTGAGCACCTCCATCACATAGTCATGATGGGTGGAGTCGATGGAGGTGATGACCACTGCTTCCACCTCGGGATCCGCGATCAGGCCATTGCAGTCGCTGCCGAAGGAGCGGATGCCGTACTTGGCGGCCAGATCGTCCGCACTCCTGGCGGTATTGGAGGCCACGGCCACCACAGTGGCGCCGGGGACCTTCTCGATGATGCGGCGGCAGTGATCCTTGCCGATAGCACCGCAGCCGATCAAGCCAACTTTCAAAACCTTATCCAATGTTATCTCCTCCTTAAAACTTTCTGGCAGTCTCCACATGGGCTGCCGTATCCCGGTAAGCTTCCACGTTCCGGGGATTCTCGCTGACCTCTGTGTCTCCAACACGCCACCAGGAACCGTAGCCCTCGGTCATGGACTTGGGCAGTACGCGGATATCGAAGAGCACCGGCACATCCTTGATGAATTTGGCCTCCGCGATGGCGGCGCGCAGCTGCTCCAGGCTGCGGATGGTGTAGCCCTTGCATCCGTAGCCCTCGGCGATCTTGGCAAAATCCACCGGCATGAAGGGGCCGGAGTGCTTTCCATCCTCGCCCCGGAAGCGCAGCTCGGTACAGAGGGTGTCGTTGCCGTGGCCCACCTGCAGGTTGTTGATGCAGCCGAAGCTGGCGTTGTTGAAGAGGCAGATATTGATCTTCTTGTGCTCCTGGAGAGCGGTGAGCATCTCGGAGTGGAGCATGATGAAGCTGCCGTCGCCGGCCATGGCATAGACGTCCCTGTCGCCGATGGCGTACTTCACGCCCAGGGCGCCGGACACCTCATAGCCCATGCAGGAGTAGCCGTACTCCATATGATAGGTGTCAAGGGCTCTGGGCCGCCACATGCGCTGCATGTCGCCGGGCAGAGAGCCGGAGGCGCCGATGACTACATCCTCGGGGTCGATGCACGCGTTGATCAGGCCCAGCACCGCGGTCTGGGTCAGCTCCGCGTCCAGATCCTCAGCAAAGCGGAAGGCGGATCTGGCGTTCCGGTCGTTCACTTCGGGCACATAATCCGGCCCGAAGCTGATGCCGTCCAAGCGCTGCAGTTCCTGCTTCCAGCGGGCGATAGCCTCGTCCACCTCAGTGGTATAGGGGGCCTTGTAGCCATCCAGCGCACGGAGCAGGGCGGGCAGGGCCATCTTGGCATCCGCCACCACAGGCACCGCCGCGTCCATCTTCAGGGCCTGGAACTCGGATACGTTGATGTTCACGAACCTGGCGTCGTCCCGGAAGAGCCATTTGGAGGAGGTGGTAAAGTCGGTGTAGCGGGTGCCCACCCCGATGATGACGTCCGCTTCCCTGGCGATCTCATTGGCGGCTGAGCAGCCGGTGACGCCGATGCCGCCCAGGTTCAGGGGATGATCCCACACCACCGCGCTCTTGCCCGCCTGGGTCTCGCCGAAGGGGATGCCGGTCTCCTCAACAAAAGTGCGGAATTGCTCATGCGCCTCACTGTAGCGCACGCCGCCGCCGCAGATGAGGAGAGGCTTTTTGGCCGTGCGGATCAATGCCGCAGCCTCCGTCAGGGCTTCCGCCTCCGGCAGGCGGCGGGCTAAACGGTGGACCCGCTTGCGGAAAAAGCTTTCCGGATAATCGTAGGCTTCTCCCTCCACATCCTGAGGCATGGCGATGCAGACGGCGCCGGTATTGGCGGGGTCGGTCAGCACGCGCATGGCGGAGATCATGGCGCTCATCAGCTGCTCGGGGCGGACGATGCGGTCCCAATACCGGCAGACAGCGCGGAAGGCGTCGTTGGTGGAGAGAGACAGATCATGGATCTGCTCCACCTGCTGCAGCACCGGATCTGGCTGGCGGCAGGCATAGACATCGCCGGGCAGGATCAACACGGGGATGTTGTTGGCCGTAGCGGTGGCGGCGGCGGTGACCATGTTGGCAGCACCGGGACCAACGGAACTGGTGACCGCGATGATCTTCTTTCGCTTGCACTGCCGGGCAAAGGCCACGGCGGTATGGGCCATGCCCTGCTCATTCTTCCCTTGCCAGACCTTCATTCGGTGGGCCTCCTGGCCCAAAGCCTGCCCAAGGCCCACCACGTTGCCGTGGCCGGGCAGCATGATCACACCCTCCACGAAAGGATGCTCGATGCCGTCATAGGCAATATACTGGTTTTCCAGGAAGCGGACCAAGGCCTGTGCCATAGTCAAACGTACGGTTTTCATCGTCTTCCTCCTTATCCCTTGAAGATGTGGTCGTTGGCATCCGGTTTCCAGAGCCAGGCGTGTTCTGGGTCGTCGATGCGGGTCTTCAGCCAGGGATCGCCGTCCAGATGCCGGATCCCCCAGGAGTAGCAGAGGGCATACCCGGGAGCGGTGACCTGGGAGTGGAAGCCCGAGGTGATAATGCTCATGCCGTTGTGACCGGTTTTGTAGATCTCCCCGTTGGCAAAGCCCGCCCCGAAGCCCTGGGGATGGTCAAAGCGGTAAAAGTACACCTCCGGCTGAGGATGGTGGTGGGGCGGGTAGCTGGACCACTTGCCCGGGTAGCTGAGCACCTCCCCCAGCACCATGTTGGAGAAGGGAGCGTTTTCATAATCGAAGAAGGTCTTGATTTCCCTCTTCATTGCGCCCATCAGCTCGCCCTTGGCGCCGGCGTGCTGGGTCTGCACGGTCTCCGGGGTGTACAGGACAGCTTCATAGTCCCGCTCGTTCAGGGTCTTCTGTATGTAGATCTCGCTATGGCAGCGGGCGGTAAGGCGGATCTCGGTGCGTCTGGGAGCCAGCAGACAGTATGCCTCGTGATAGAAGCAGTCCGGGCGCTGGGCTTCAACGCGCTTGTCATTCCAGGCAATCTCTGCCGCGCCCTGGAAGAGCAGCACCGCGCATTCCTTCTCCTCCTCCCAGATGGTGAAGCTGTCCCCTTCCTCCATGAGCAGCAGGCCTACGTCCATCATGGTACCATAGTCGTCCTCAGCGGTGTCGATATAGGTATTGTAGCCCCGCTGCAGCTCGGTGTTCTTATTCAGGTAAGTCATGCTTGCCTCACAGTCCGGTATGCTCGCGGATATAGCGCCGCCCCTTGATGGCATACTCCAGCGGATCGGCCTTGGCCGGGTCCTGCTCAGCCTCTACCAGCAGCCAGCCCTGATAGCCGGCCTCGCTCAGCACCTGAAATACAGGATCGAAATCCACGTTGCCGTCTCCCGGAACGGTGAAGGCGCCGTTGCGCACGGCGGTGAGAAAGCTCCAGTTGTTCTTTCTGGCCTCCTCCACTACGCTGAGACGCATGTCCTTCAAATGCACATGACCCACCCGGTCCACATATTTTTTCAGCATGGTCAGGGGATCCTCGCCGGCGAAGGTGAAGTGGCCCGTGTCATAGCAGAGGAAGACGGCCTCAGGGTCGGTATTGGCCATCATGCGGTCTGTCTCCTCCGAGGTCTGCACCACAGTGCCCATATGGTGGTGGAAGCAGAGCTTGAAGCCCCGCTCCCGGGCTACCCTTCCCAGCTTGTTCAGTCCGTCGCAGAAGCGGTCCCACTCGGCATCGCTCATCACATATTTGTGACCGCCGGTGAGAATGGGAACCTCCGTCTTCCCCTGGATCGAGTAGCTCTGCTCGCTGACATTGATGCGGTTGGCACCTACAGCCGTGAGAAAGTCCAGCTCCCGGATGAAGTCTGCCTCCACCTCCTCATAGGGCTTTGTGAGCAGGAAGGAGGAGAACCAGCGGCTGGCGATGCGCATGCCGCGCAGATCCAGCTGCCTTTTCAGCTCCACAGGATCGCTGGGGTATTTGTTGCCGATCTCACAGCCGGTGAAGCCCGCCAGGGCCATCTCGCTGACCGTCTGCTTGAAGGTGTTCTCCGCGCCCAGCTCAGGCATATCATCATTGCACCAGCCGATGGGCGCAATGCCGAGAAAAACAGTTTTGGGGTCAAACATCCCTTTCTTCCTCCCTTTTCAAGCGTTAAAATGTGCAACCAATCCGGCGAAGTCGGTCCCCTCCTCCACCGCGCCCAGGCTGATGGAAAGCTCCGTCAGTTCCCGAGCCAGAGCCTCGCTCACCGCAAAGCCCGTCTTTTTCATCTCATCAAATTTCCGATATTCGATCTCGCCCGGCAGGAAGATCTCCTGCACGCCGGGAGCCTTGCGTCCATCCTTCATCATGCGCACATAGCGGTCCACCTCGTCCTTGAACTGCTCGATGGGCATGAATTTGCCGGGATCGATCACGATCACGCAAAAGCCGGTGTTTTCCTTTTCCAGCTTGGAGAACAGGCCCAGATCCGTGCCGAAGCAGGCGGCGGAGAACATGGTGCTGAGCACGTCCACCATTACAGCCAGACCATAGCCCTTATGCCCCGCGATGGGAGACAGGGAGAAGGCCTTTCCAGGGTCCGTGGTGGGAGCGCCGTCATAGTCCTTGGCCCACTCCGCGGGAATGGGTTGGCCCTCCCGCTCGGCCGCCTGGATCTTGCCCATGGCCACGCAGGTGGTGGAGATGTCCATCACGATGGGATACTCCTTCCCCGCCGGAACGCCCAGGATGATGGGGTTCGTGCCGATGAGCCGGTCAGCCCCGCCGAAAGGCGAGGTGAAGGCATAGGTGTTGCAGCAGACCAGCGCCACCATATCGTCCGCAGCGGCGCGCCACCCGTAATAGGAGCCGCAGCCGATGTTGGCATTGTGGCGTCCTACTGCCATGGCAATGCCGAATTCTCTGGCCTTTTCCTTCGCCAGGTCATATGCCTTGTTTACGGAAACAATTCCGGAGCCGTTATCACAGTCGAACACCAAAACGGCGCCGCTGTCAAGTAGTTTTTCAAATCTGGGTTTGTTGTTCAGGGAGCCTGCCTTGATCTGACGCAGATAGCGGGTCAGGCGGGACAGGCCATGGGAATACACGCCGGTAAAGTCCGAGTGGGCGATGACCTTGGCAATGATCTCCGCGTCCCCTTCCGGAAAGTCCGAGACGGTGAGAATGCCGCGAACCAGGCGCACTTCTTCTTCATAGCCGATATTCATAGCATTTCCTTCTTTCGATTCAGTTACGGATCCTGGGCAGCGTAGAGCCTCCAAAGGGCATGGCCAGAACGCTGGCGCCTGCGCCAAGCTCCCGGAAGGCGGCGTCCAGCGCCTCCTGGGCCGAGGGCATGGGGTTGAGGAAAATGGAGCGCACAAACTCCTCCTCCAGGTCCGATACCAGGCAGACCCTGGCCTTCCGCAGGGTCATGGCAATGGCTGCGGCCTTATGCCCGCCCAGCTGGAAATCCCTGCCGATGCGTTCGATCATGGCCTCCGGTGAGGGGGATGTAGTCATCCACTCCTCAAATACCCGCTCGCCCAGACCCTCCCGGCAGGAGCCGATCAGGATGATGATGCCGCCCTGGCGCACCGCGTGGCGGGCATTGTCCAGGGCCTTCTGGGTTTGGTACAGGTTCAGGTCCTTTGGCGCTCCACCCTGGCTCACGATCACGATGTCCGCCGGCCTGTCAAGGAGCTTGAGATAGATGGTATCCAGAAAAGCGCAGAGCTTCCGATGAGCTGCTGTCACGTCTCCTGCAGCCGCGCACAGGATCTCCTTGTGCTCGCCCAGCACCACATTCAGGATAAAGTCGATCCCGCAGATGGCCCCGGCCTCCTCGATGTCCATACGCAGGGGATTTCCTTCCAGATTTCCGGCGCAGGCCTCCGGGCGCACCATCATGGAGTGATTCGACTGAATGGCCGCCCTTGTGGAGCAGCCCGGCATGATCGCCTTGGCCCCGCCGGAATAGCCGGCGAAATAATGGTACTCCACATTCCCCAGGCAGATCCTCCGATCCGCCTCGGCCACAACCCGTGTAATATCCACCGGGGTTCCCGCCTTGGTGACGCCCAGGTGCACGCAATCGGTCGGATCGCTGTCCACGCAGCGGATCTCCCGCCAGGCCCGCTCCCCCGCCAGGCGGCGCTTCTCCTCATCGCTCTGATGTCGGTGGCTGCCCAGGGCAAAGACCAGCGTGATATCCTCCGGCCGGATCCCCGCGGCATAGAGCTCATCCAGCAGCGGGGGCATCACCTTGGCCGTGGGCATGGGCCGGGTCAGATCGCTGGTGATGATGGCAACAGTCTGGCCGGGATGAAGGATCTCCCTCAGACGCGGCGATCCCACAGGCTCCCGCAAGGCCCGGCGCACTTCTTCCTCCTCCGAGGCGATGGCGGGGGCCGCGTTTGCCCGCAGCACCCCCATCAGGTTCTTCTCGGGCAGCTCCACAGTCTGCACACCGCTGCCCATTCCGAATTCCAGCTTCATTTCGTCTGTTTCCTCTTCACGGCCTCCCGCGCAGCACGGGTCACATGCTCCGCTGTCAGGCCGAAGCGCTGCTGCAGATAGCCCTGGGGACCCACCTCGCCGAAGCAATCCTCCACAGCCACCGCCTCCAGCGGTGTGGGGCAGCGGCGGGCCAGCAGCTCGCTCACAGCAGAAGTAAGGCCGCCGATCCGGTTGTGATTTTCCGCTGTGACCACGGCGCCGGTCTTTTCGGCCCAGGCCAGCACAGCCTCCTCGTCCAGGGGTTTCACGGTAAAGCAGTCCACCACTGCGGCGCTGATGCCCTCTTCCTCCAGGGTTTTGGCGGCCTGCATGGCCTCATGGACCAGAATGCCGCAGGCGAAGATCACAACATCCGTGCCCTCCCGCAGCGTCACGGCCTTGCCAATGGGCAGCTCGCTTCCCTCCGCATAGACCTTGGCATAGCTCTTACGTCCCACGCGGATGTACTTCACCCCCGGGCGATCCTTGCACTGGCGCAGGACGCTTATGAGCATGGTGGGGTCGGTAACATCGATCACAGTGGCGCCGGGAATGGCCCGGTAAAGCGCCATGTCCTCAAAGGGCATGTGTGTTCCACCGTTCATGGCGGCGGTGACTCCTGGGTCGGTTCCGATTATGGTGATGTCGTTTTTCGCGTAGCCAGCCGAGAGGAAAAGTTGGTCGTAGCAGCGGCGGGAGGCAAAGGGTCCGAAGGTATGCACCATAGGCTTGAAGCCCGCAGCGGCCAGGCCGCAGGCCACGCCGATCATGTTGGCCTCAGCAATGCCGCAGTTGATCGCGCGGTCTGGATTGGCAGCGGCCCACTTGGCGGTGCCGATGCAGTTCATCAGGTCAGCATCCAGATAGATAAAGTCAGGATCCTCCGCAGCCAGGGCAGGGATGGTCTCCCCCAGCACGCTCTTGCAGAGGCGGGGATCCATGCTGCCGTCATATACGATCTTCATGCTTCCACCTCCCAGGCCTGTTTTTCAGCCTCCAACGCCTTGGTCCAGCGCTCGTACTGCTCATCGCTCACCGGCAGGCTGTGGTTCATAACCTTTTCGGCCACCTCCTGCACGCCTGCGCCCTTCACCGTGTCCAGCACAATGGCATAGGGCCGTTCACCGCCGGCTCTGGTGCGTTCCAGAGCCGGGACCAGCTCATCGATGTCGTTGCCGTTTACCTTCACGGTGTCAAAGCCGAAAGCCTGCAGCTTCTGAACAAAGTCCCCCATGGGATAGACGTCCTGGGTCCAGCCGTCCAACTGCCGCTTGTTCCAGTCCAGCAGAACGACCAGGTTTCCAAGCTTTTTGGCACAGGCAAAAGCCAGCGCCTCCCAAACCTGGCCTTCGTTGCTTTCCCCGTCTCCCAGGATCAGGAAAACGCGGCTGTCCCTGTCCCGCAGCTTGTCCCCAAGGGCCATACCGGCAGCAAGTGAGGCGCCCTGCCCCAGGGAGCCTGTGGTCATATCAACGCCGGGGGTCTTATTGCGGTCACAGTGGCTGGGCAGGCGGGTACCCGGTCGGTTCAGGGTCTTCAGCTCCTCATAGGGGAAAAAGCCCTTCAGAGCCAGGGTGCCGTACACGGCAGGTCCTGCATGGCCCTTGGAGCAAACCAGCTTGTCCCGCTCTGGCCACTTGGGATCTTGGGGATCATAGCGCATTTCTCTGCCGTAAAGCACGGCCAGCACATCCGCAATGCTCAGCGCGCCGCCGATATGGCCCGAGCCAATGGCGTGGATGGCTTCAATAGCAGCCATGCGAATCTGGCAGGCAAAGGCTTTCAGTTTTCTGTTCTCGTCCATTTCATGCTCCCTTCTCGGGAATGGCGGAGCCATGGCGCAGCGCCCGCACCACGGGCAGCTCCTCCCCGCTCAAAAAGCGGATCAGCGCGCCGCCGCCGGTGCAGATATAGCCCATCTTTTCCGTCAGCTCATACTTTTCCGTGGCGGTGATGCTGTCGCCCCCACCCAGAACGGTGTACCCCTTGGTATCGGCAATAGCCTGCCACA
Source organism: uncultured Eubacteriales bacterium (assembly GCA_900319835.1). The sequence goes on from ONPY01000004.1 coordinate 49,669, forward strand.
CGGCCTTGGTACCGTACTCGCTTGCCACCTGCTCAAAGACGCCCATGGGTCCGTTGACGAACACCGTGCCCGCCGAGAGGATGGCCTCCCGGTAGGTTTTGGCCGTCCAATAGCCCACATCCACCGCGGCGATTTCCGCCGGGATTTCGCCCACCAGAGCCTCCTGGCGTTTGCCGTCCTTCACCCAGGCCAGGTCCTTGGGCAGCTGGATCTTGCCGCCGTAGCGCATATACAGGGTCTTCGCCTTCTCGATGAATTCTCCGTAATTGGATTTGTAGATAAAGTCCAGGCTGCCCTGGCCGATGCCGTTGCCGGCGGCGGCCAGGAAGATGTTTCCCACAAGGCCCCCTGTGAGGATCGTGTCCGCTACGCCCCGGGAGAGTACCGTCTCCATCATCTGGAACGCGTCGGCGATCTTGGCGCCGCCCAGCACGAACACGCAGGGCCGCTCCGGCTGCTCCATCACCTGGGACACCGCACAGTATTCCTGCTCAAAGAGCCGGCCCATGGCGGAGGGAAGCACCTGCTCAAAGCCGCAGAGGCTTGGCTGATCCCGATGGGCGGCAGCAAAGGCGTCACACACATAGAGGTCTGCCAGAGGAGCGAGTTTTTCCACCACCTGGGTCTTGGCCTGCTCAACGTGGCTCAGGCGCAGCTTCTGTTCAAAGAGGGTCTGCTCCTCCGCCACAAAACGAACGTTGTCCAGCAGCAGGATTTCCCCTTCCCTCAAGCCGCGGATGGCTTCCCGGGCAGCGGGACCGCACACATCGTCGATCCACTTCACTTCCCGGCCCAGCAGCTGAGTCAGCACAGCGGCATGGGGCTTGGTGCTATAGTAGTTTTTATATTCGATGTCGCTTCCCTGATGGGCCAGCAGCACCAGCTTTGCTCCCTTGTCCGCAAGCTCCCGCACCGTGGGCACGCAGGCCCGGATGCGGTTGATGCTTTTCAGGGTGCCGGTGGCCCGGTCCACGGGCTGGTTGATGTCCACCCGGCAGAGAACGGTTTTCCCCCGCACGGAAACCTCGTCCAGGGTGCGGATTCCAAATCGCATGGTGCCTCCTTACCTCTTGAAGCGGCCGATGTTCAGGTTCCGGTTGGTGGCCTCGGTAGCCTCGGCACTGGTTTGCTGCAGCTGCATCACCGCACGCACGCCGTCGATGGTCTCCGGGATGGTGACGCTCTCCTGGGGGATGTGGATGGCGAACATGATGTCGTTGCCACTCTCCACCACGCTGTCCTCCCAGAGGCCGATCTCATACAGGTCAGCCCTGCGGTTGCCTAGGTCACGGGCATACTTGAAGAAGCTGGCGTTGCCCTTGAAACCCTCTTCGATGGTGACGGTGCGGATCCGAGGATGGCTGCGGAAGGCCTGGATGGCCTCCTCCCTGGTGATCTTTCTGCCGTCCTTGGCGGTGGCCAGCACGGTGATGATGTGGCCATGGGTCACAGGGGTGTGCACCAGGATACCGGTGGCCTCGATATGGGGCATGATGGTCATCAGGTCCACGGCCTGGTGGCTGGGGGCCTTCTCCATCTGCAGGGCATTGGTGAGCCCCCTGTGATAATCCCCGGGGTCAGCCACGCGGCGGATGATGGTGATGGCCACCTTTTCGATGCCGAACTTCCTGTCCAGGCAGTCCACCGCACGGATGAGGCCTGTGGTGTTGCAGCTGGTCAGCTTCAAAAACTGTTTGCCCAGGCCAAGCTCATAGTTGGCATAGCCGTGGAAGAACACATCGGCCACACTGTTTTTCTCGCCGCCCTGGAAAATGGCCTTCACGCCCAGGCGCTCGTATACTGCCTTGTTGGCAGCACCGGTGCCGCCGGGAGAGGCGTCCAGCATCACATCCACCTTGGCGCAAAGCTCCTCAAAGCTGCCCTCCACCGGAATGCCGAGGGCATCGAACTTGGGCTTCAGCTCCATATCCACCAGATAGAGCTTGTACTCCACGCCGTTTACGCCGATCATGTTGTTTTCCGCCAGAGCCCGGATGGCCAGAGACGGAGAATGCCCCACGATACCAACCAGCTCCATGTCCTCCTGCAGTACCACGCCGTCAGCCAGTCTTGTGCCGATGGTGCCGTAGCCCGCTACGCCGACTTTTACTTTTGCCATGATCATTTCCTCGCTTTCTTCGTGTTTTCCGGGGATGCGAAAATAACGTCCCGGTTGTTTTCACGCAGATTTTAGCATTTCATTGTTGACTTGTCAATTTATATTGTTGTTTTCTTGTTATTTCTTTGTGCAATTTTTTGTTAACTTCACAAATTTAACAATAGAGTTGACAGTTTTGGTGCTTTGCGTTATACTGGCTTCATCAAGGGCCAGTTCCGTTTGAAAGGAGTGCCGTCATGCGAGACAGCCGCAGAAAAGAGATTGCCGCCTACATCACCCGTCGGGGTTCGGTCACCATGCCGGAGCTGTGTGAGACCTTTCATGTATCCATGAACACCATTCGGGCAGACGTGTCCTTTCTGGAACAGACCGGTACCGTGGAGAAGGTCTATGGCGGTGTCCGCGCCGTACAGCAGCAGGAGATCCCCCTCTTCGCCCAGCGGGCCCAGCTGCACACAGAGGCCAAGCGGGCCATCGTACGGCAGGCGGCCTCTCTGGTGAACGACGGGGACACGCTGTTCGTGGACGCCGGTACCACCACCATGCACCTTCTGGATGTGCTGCCGCTGGAGATCCACGCCACCATCGTAACCGGCAACCTCCACATCATCGCCCAGGCCTACACCCGCCCCAATCTGGAGCTGATCGTGCTGCCCGGCGCGCTGAACCGCCGCACAAACTCCGTCTCCGATGTGAGCACGCTGGAATTCTTGGGCCGCTATCACTTTGGGAAGGCCCTGATGGCAGCCACCGGTCTCTCCGCCGACGGGAAGCTGAATGTATCCTCCTATCTGGATCATGAGATCAAGCACCTGGCCGTGCAGCAGAGCGATCACCGCATTCTGCTGTGCGACTCGGCAAAGTACGGCGCAGCCGGTCTCATGAGCTACGCCAGTCTGAAAGATATGGACCGCCTGATCACCGACACTCTCTGTCCCCCGGAGCTCCGCGCCCTTTGCCGCAGCTTCGGCACCTTGCTGGAGATCGCCGAATAGCAAAAGAAAGGACCCTGCCCATGTATAAGATCGAACCGCACCTGCACACCACCCACGTCAGCCGCTGCGGACGGCTGGAGGCAAAAGAGATCGTGGCCGGATACAAGGCCGCGGGCTACAGCGCGCTAATCGTCACCGACCACTTCAACCGCACCACCTTTGAGCACCTGGGGATCGACCCCGCCGGGAAGAGCGACCGGATCGGCGCCTTCCTGGAGGGCTATCGCCGCGTCCGGGAGGAAGGCGAGCGCCAGGGCCTGCGGGTCTTCAAGGGCGCGGAACTGCGCTTTGACGAGTGCGAGAACGACTATCTGCTCTATGGCTGGGCGGATGAGCTGCTTGCCGAGCCGGAGGAGATCTTCCGCATGGGCATCGCCGCCTTCTCCCCCATCGCCCGGGGGCAGGGCGCGCTGCTGATCCAGGCCCACCCCTATCGTCACGGCTGCACCCCGGCCATTGCCCGGTACCTGGACGGGGTGGAGGTTTACAACGCCAATCCCCGGCACGACAGCCGAGATGCGCTGGCTGTCCATTATGCGAAGGAGTTCGGTCTGATCGGCACCGCCGGGTCCGATTGCCACCGGAACGAGGATATTGCCCGGGCGGGCATTGGCACAGAGCGCCTTCCCAGCGACTCCATGGAGATGATGCGTCTGCTCCAGTCCCGCAACTTCCGCCTGCTGAAAAACGGGGAGGTTTTTGAACCATGATCTATGAAAAATCCTGCGGCGCCGTGGTCTATAAGCTTGAGAACGGCCGCCGTCTGTATCTGGTGGAGCGGACCCCCTCCGGGAAAACGGTGCTGCCCAAGGGCCATGTAGAGGCCGGGGAGACCGAGGCAGAAACCGCCCGACGGGAAATATGGGAGGAAACCCATCTGGTGGTCTCTCTGGATACTTCCTTCCGGGAAATCGCAAAATACTCTCCAAAGCCCGAAAGTGAAAAGACCGTGGTCTTCTTTCTGGCCCAGCCCGTGAGTTGCGACGCACGTCCCCAACCGGAAGAGGTCGACCGACTGGAGTGGCTGCCCTATGAAGAGGCCGAGGCCCAAATCACCTATCCCGCCGTGCGCAAGGTACTGCGCAAGGCAGAAACTGTCCTGGCCGGGAGACAGAGAGACTGATTTCCCTCTGAAAGCGCCAAACAGTCCGAGGGAAAGCAGAAAAGTGCTCGCCCGGAAATACGACATGTACGGATCAAGGCGAAATAACCTCGAAAAACGGCGCTTTTGGGCTTAAGGCCGTCCTTTGCTGCACCAGTTTACCGCTAAAAGCGTTCAATATGAAATGAGATCCCCCAGGGAATGAGCTATTTCGCTCGTCCCTGGGGGATCTTTTGCTCTATTTCAACTTTTGACACACTTGACATAGAGCCTGATTGATTTGAATCTCAAAACCGTCTTAAGTAATGTCGATGCATCAGGGCGGCATGTATTGATCAGGGCGAAAAAGCCTTGATGTAGCTGGATTTTAGCGCAATCGTGGAAGGCATTTACGCCACGTTTACGCCAGATTCATCGCCGAATGGATAGCAAGAAATGGGCAGCCGGTACTGCATGTACTGCCTGCCCATTTTCTACGCCATTTGCTCTTTACAAGCTATTGTCTGCTGGTGCAGACCTATTCGCGCGAACACTATTCCAGCGTCGTACGCGACGTGCTCAACTTTGTGGACTTTCACTATATGGAACCTTTGAATCTGGAAAGTCTCGCCGGGCGGTATTCAGTCAACAAGAACTATCTCTCCACCCGCTTTCACAAAGAGGTAGGCATGACCGTCACGGATTACATCAATCTCACCCGCGTACGCCGTTCGCTCAAGCTTCTCAGCGGCACCACCCTGAGCATGCCGGAGATCGCGGAGCGATGCGGTTTTTCCGATGCCAACTACTTCACCCGCACCTTCCGGAAGATCCACGGTTCTACGCCGACCGAATATCGGAAATCTCTGCAAAAAACCACAAAAAATCCCTGAACGATGGATGCGAGCCTCCGGAGGGACCAGGTCGGGACATCGTGCATGGTTTGCAAAACGCTCTATCAAAAAGGCAGAGCCCATTTGTTTATAGACAAGTGGACTCTGCCTTTTTCTTTTTTTCCTGCCGTTACAAAAACCGCTTTTCATTTCGCGGCACACGGGGAAAATGGATTCTGCCGTGTTTTCCCTTCTTTTCAGTGACTCTTTCCGCCCCTGCCTGTTCTGCCCTGCATGCAATCTTCAGCTTCTTAAGTCCGATTTTTCGTTGACACGGAAATGCGAATATGATACCCTAAAAGCTGAGATAGACTATTTCGGGAGAGGTGTGAGCAAGGAAAATGGACGAATTATCCCGTAAGGTTTTCCATAAAGATGAGAGCGAGCTGACAGAATACGAGCGCATGATGCTCGCCATTATGGCTGAGAATCAGGAAACGGGCGCCGCAAAGGATGCTGTTGACGAGCTCCCCGCCGAAAAAGCGCCCGCAGAGCCGACCACCGTCGAAGAAGCTCCTGTTGAAGAAGCTCCTGCTTCGGAGTTGTCTGTCGAAGAGCTTTCCTCTGAGGAAGCACCCGTCGAAGAGACGCCCGCTGAAGAGGCATCCGCTGAGGAAGCGCCTGTCGAGGACGTCCCCGTTGAGGAGCCGCCCGTCGAGGAAGCCCCCAGGGCAGACGCTGCTGACGACAGCGATGTGAAGATCGCGGGCGAGACGCTCCCCCCCGCGAAGGAGGAACGCATTCCCCTGCTGACGGAGGAGAAAAACCCCGAACTGGAACCGGTGGTGGTATCGCGTCCGACAATCCAGTTTAAAAACAGCATCGAGCGCGAAAAGAAGATCACCCGCAAGGTGCAGCAGCATCGCCGCCGTTCCGGGCTTGTGGTCGCCGCGCTGTGTGTGGCGTTGATTTTTGTGGCCTTCCTCTACAACGGTATTTTCAACAAGTCCTGGGGTATTCTGGAAAAGGATCCGGAACCCACGCCCGAGCCGGAGGTCGAGCTTCTCGTTCCTGAGGTGCAGGAAACGCCGGAACCCACGCCGGAGATCACGCCCGAGCCCGTGAAAGAGCACCGCTACGCGGTGGAGCGCGCGGACTTGAGCTGGAGAAACGCGCAGGATCTGTGTCTGGCCAGCGGCGGCTATCTCGCCGTGATCAACAGCATGGACGAATTCAACCGCATCACGGCCCTCGCCGAGGAGCAGGACATTGAAGCAGTTTGGATCGGCTGCCGCCGCGATGTGGCAAACAACATTCTCGTGTGGGAAAAGAGCGAAGCGATCGACACCGCGGTTGACCCCAACCAGCCTCAGATGTCACTGTGGGCCGACGGTGAGCCCTCCTTCATCGACGACGAAGGTACGGCCGAGGATTATATCCTTTTGTGGAACCATGACGGCCGCTGGGCCTATTGGGACAGCATCGGCGATCTGACTATCTACTTTGGCTGGCGCGGCAGGATCGGCTACGTCTGCGAGTTTGAGGAATGATCTCACTTCTGATTCCATTCAAAAAGGACTGCCTTGATGGCAGTCCTTTTTTATCGGTTTTATCGGTACAAATAGCCCTCGTCTCGGATCAGACCAGCAGTGGAACGGAAAGCGCCGTTCTGCAGATAGACAAGATCGAGGTTTTCCGCCGTGATCGGCACGTCAAAGGGATTGAGCGCTTCGTTGATCAGCGAAAGCCACTCGTCGAGCTCAACAAAGGTATAGCTCAGCCCCCCGGCGTCGGCGGGGACATTCGGCATCGTATAAAAGCGCAGGTCTTCTGCCCGGCACTGGATGGCGCAGCGCAGAAAATAGGCGATGTTTGCCGCCGTGAGATCGCTGTCCACCGAGGCTGTCACCAGCTGGACGACCTTTGCCAGATTGGGGATCGAGCCGAAGGAGATGAACTGCTTTGCCGCAGCCCGCAGAAAATCATGCTGGAGCGCGATCCGATCGAGGTCCCCGTTTACATAATTCTTTCGGTAACGGCAGAGCTGGACGCACTGCTCACCGTTGAGGCACTGGTAGCCTGCGGGGATATGGATATGCAGGTTCTGGGTGCTGTCCTCATAGTCCATGTCAAAGGGCACGTCGAAATACACGCCGCCCATCAGTTCGATCGCCTCTTTGACTGTGCCAAGATCCACGACCGCGCAGCAGTCCGGCTCAAAGCCGGTCAGCGAGCGCACCGCCCCGCGCAGGCCCTCCAGGCCGCTGCCGCCGGAAGCCTTCGTGCCGGAATAGACACAGTTGATCTTCCGCACATCCCACGGTAGGTTTACATAAGTATCCCTTGGAATGCTGACGAAGTCCATGCGGCGCGCCTCGGCATCGATGCGGCCCACGAGAATGGTGTCGGTATTGCCGCTGACCTCATCCACTCCGGCCAGCAAGAGCGTGTAGACCGCGTCGCGCCGCTCGGCGCCGCTCCTGGTCATGGCTGTGGCGGAGAGCGGCTGGTTTTGAACGCTGCGCTCCTCCCCCGCGTCCGCACTGACCGGCGCACGCGGAAGCGCCTCATGCAGAGAAGTCGCCGCGGAAGCAATCAGGGCAAAATAAAAAAGGGACTTGATCGTTCGTTTTAAAAAGCTGTGTCGCTTTCTCATCCTTCATCTTCCTTTCGCTTTGTCCGTCTCTTTATTCTTCCCCTCACCGGCGCAGCTTATACGTTCAGCAGAAAAGAACAGCGGCCTGAGTCAAAAGACTCAGGCCGCTGTTGGATGCATCGGATAAAGAGCTTACAGTTTTTTCATCAGCTGTTTGATGGCGTTGAAGGAGGCGTCGCTGATGTCATGTTCGATCTTACAGGCATCGTCCGCCGCGGTTTGGGAATCGACGCCCAGGGAGGAGAGGAAGTCTGTCAGGACCGTATGCCGTTCATAAATCTTTGAGGCGACCTCGCGGCCAACGTCCGTCAGCGTAAGGTAGCCGTCCTCATCGACGGTGATATACCCGCCGCCCTTGAGCAGCCCCACTGCACGGCTGACGCTGGGCTTGGAAAAGCCCATATATTCCGCCACGTCCAGGCTGCGGACATGCCCGCCTTTCAAAGAGAGAATGTGAATGGTCTCGAGATACATCTCGCCGGATTCCAGCAAGCGCATATCGATCGCCCCCGTTCTTTGCTTGGTGAAATTATTGTACCACAAAAATCAGAAAAAGCAAGGATATCAGCCGGAAGCTGTTACTTTTCCGCATAAGCGGCGAGCACGCCCTTGTAGGTCATATAACAGTCGAACTTGCCGACGACCTCAAAGGGGGCGTGCATGCTCAGCACCGGAACACCCGCGTCGATGGTGTCGATGTTGCGTTTGGCCATGAACTTGGCGATGGTACCGCCGCCGCCCTGGTCGACCTTGCCCAGCTCGGCCATTTGCCAGACGACCTTGTTTTGCGCAAACAATTCTCTGAGATGACCCACGACCTCGGCCGAGGCGTCGCTGGAGCCGGACTTGCCGCGGGCGCCGGTGAACTTGCAGACGCCGAGACCGTAGTTGATGCGGGAGGCGTTGCTCTTTTCCGAGACCTCCGGGTAGAGGGGGTCGAAGGCCGCGGTCACATCGGCGGAGAGACAGAAGCTCTTTTCATAGCAGCGGCGCAGCGCCACGCCCTGGCTCTCGCACAGGTCCGCCATGAAGGTGTCAAAGGCCTCGCTCTGCATGCCGGAGACGCCCTCGGAGCCGATCTCCTCCTTGTCCGCGAGGATGCAGACGCAGGTGCGCGCGGGCTCTTCGACATCGAAGATGGCCTTGAGCTCGGCATAGGCGCAAACGCGGTCGTCATGGCCGTAGCCGCCGATCAGCGAGCGGTCAAGGCCGATCTCGCACACGTCAAAGGCGGGGACGGCGACGAGTTCGGCAGAGAGGAAGTCCTCCTCTGTCATATCATACAGGTCGTTGAGAATGCTCAGCACGGCGAGCTTGACCCGGTCCTTGCCCTCGTCGGCATAGGGTGCGGAGCCGATGAGGATGCTCAGTCCCTCGCCGGTGATGCCCTCGGAGAGGGTCTTCTTCATCTGGTCGGCCGCCAGGTGGGGCAGCAGATCGGTGATGACGAACTTCGGCTCGCCCTTCTCGCGGCCAATGGTGATATCCACCGTGCTGCCGTCACGCAGCGCGACGGTGCCATGCAGCTCCAGCGGGATCGTGACCCACTGGTACTTCTTGATGCCGCCGTAGTAGTGGGTGCGGAAATAGCAGAGCTCATCGCTCTCATAGACCGGGATCTGCTTGAGGTCAAGACGCGGCGAGTCCACGTGCGCGCCGGCAATTACCGCGCCCTCGGCCAGGCTCTTTTTGCCGATCACGGCGAGGAGCAGCGCCTTGCCGCGGTTGTTCTGATAAATCTTCATGCCCGCCTTGAGCTCCATGCCCGGGACATAGGGGACAAAGCCGTTCTCTTCTGCCTCGGCGATCGCGTTTTTCACGGCCTCGCGCTCGGTGCGGGAATTGTTGAGATAGCGCATATATTCCCCGCAGTATTCCTCGCAGCGGATCCGTTCGTCTGTCTCAATCAGGTCATAACCGTTCTTCTGCTCATAGAAAAGCTTTTTTCTCAGTTCATCCATGGGATTTCACAACCTCCGAAAATGATTTTTTGCACAGGTCCGAAAATTGATTCACATCGCCGTTGTTATACAGGATATGATCACATTTTTCTTTAAAGTAATCATCGCCCTTCTGGGCATCAATGCGTTCCGCCGCCCGCTCGGCGCTGATACCGTCCCGGCGCATGATGCGCTCTAGCCGGGAAGCGCGGGAAGCAAGCACGCCCACGACCGCATCGCAGCGCTCGTCGAGGCCGGAGGAGATCAGCTCGATGGCGTCGAGCGCGGCAAGCGCGCCGCCCGCCATCGCCCAGGCGCGCAGGCGGCGCTGCACCTCGGCTTTGATGAAGCGGTGGGTAATCGCGTTGAGCTCCTCAAGGGCGCCGCTGTCGGAGAAGACAAGCGCGGCAAGCGCTTTGCGGTCGATCTTCCCGTCCCGCAGCGCCGCGGGAAAGCGGGCGCCGAGCGCGGCAGTCAGCTCGCGGTCATTTGCCAGCAGTTCGTGATAGATCGCATCGCAGTCCAGCGTCAGCGCGCCAAGCTCCCGCAGCGCTTCGAGCGCGGTGGTCTTGCCGCTGCCGCTGGGGCCCGTGATGCCGATGATCGTCATGCCGTCCACGAGCGCGTCGGCGATCTCCTCCTCGCCCAGGGCGCCGCGGCGCAGGATGCGATACGGCGTCTCGGCCATGGAGATAAGCGTGGATTCGCGCCCGATGCCGCACGCGCCGCCGTCGATCACGCCCTCGATTTTGCCGTCAAAGTACGCCATGACCTTATCCGCGGTCTTGGGGCTCTCCTCGCCGGAGGGATTGGCCGAAGGGGCGGCAAAGGGCAGGCCCGTCAGCTCCAGCAGGCGGAGCGTCAGCGGGTGGTCCGGGCAGCGCAGCCCCACCGTGTCGCCGCCGGCGAGCACGACGGGCGGGACCTCTTCGCGCGCCTTGAGTACGATCGTCAGCGGGCCGGGCCAAAAGCGGGCGGCAAGAGTCTTTGCCTGGGGCGGGACGGAGAGGCAGTATCGCTCCATCTCCTCCGCGCCGTGCACCATCAGCGACAGCGGCTTATAGGACGGGCGGCCCTTGACCTCATAGATCTTTTCGACCGCGTCGGCGTCAAGACCGTTTGCCGCCAGGCCGTAGACCGTCTCGGTCGGCACGGCGACGAGGCCGCCGTTTTTCAGGATCTCCGCCGCGCCGGTGAGATCGTTTGTAAATATTTCTGTTTTCATATTTCTCCGTTTCAGACGTGCCGTGGCGCAGCGCCCCTCATCCGTCACGGCCAAGCCCGTGACACCTTCCCCCCAGGGGGAAGGCCTGTTTCATTCTGCTCCGCAAGTCTGGCCGCCTGGTCGGCGGTGACGAGGGCGTCAATGAGCGCGTCGAGATCGCCGTCCATGATCGAGGCGATGTTGAAGCTGCGCCCCTCGCCGCTGAGACGGTGGTCGGTCACGCGGTTCTGGGGAAAGTTGTAGGTGCGGATGCGCTCGCTGCGGTCACCGCTGCCGATCTGGCTGCGGCGCTCCTGGGCGACAGAGGCGCGCTGCTTTTCCTGCTCGGCCTCATAGAGGCGCGCGCGCAGGATCTGCATGGCACGATCCTTGTTTTTATACTGGCTGCGCTCGTCCTGGCACTCGACGACCGTGCCGGTCGGCAGGTGCGTGATGCGGATGGCGCTTTCGGTTTTGTTGACGTGCTGCCCGCCCGCGCCGGAGGAGCGGTAGGTATCGATCTTCAGATCGTTGGGGTCAAGGCGGAACTCCACCTCGCCGATCTCGGGCAGGACGGCGACCGTGGCCGCCGAGGTATGGATCCTTCCGCCGGATTCGGTGACCGGGACGCGCTGGACGCGGTGGCCGCCGGCCTCGAACTTGAGGCGGGACCAGGCGCCCTCGCCTTCGACGACGAAGCTGATCTCCTTAAAGCCGCCAAGCTCGGTCTCGCTGGCATTCGCCACATCGACGCGCCAGCCCTTCCGTTCGGCATACATCGAATACATGCGAAAGAGGTCAGCGGCAAACAGCATGCCCTCCTCCCCGCCGACGCCGCCGCGGATCTCCATAATGACGTTTTTCCCGTCGTTCGGGTCCTTCGGCAGCAGCAGGAGACGGATCTCGTCCTCGCGCGCTTCCCTCTCCGCTTTGGCGGCGCGGTATTCCTCCTCGTCGCCGAGTTCCAGCGCAGCGTCCATATCGTCGCAGGCGGCGCTGTAAGCGCGGTAGGCCTCGACGATCGGCGCGATCTCACGCGCCTCTCGGTCGCAGGCGGCGAAGGCCGCGGCGTCGGAATAGACCTCCGGCCGCGCCATGCGGGCGCAAAGCTCTTCGTATTGATTTTTCAGCTTTTCCAGCTTTTCAAACATGGCCTTCGGCGCCTCGCTCGCTTGTAGATATCGGTATGATATTTTATCACAATTCCCCCCGTCTGTAAACAAGGCCGGGACGATTCTGAAGAATTCTCAAAAAGGGACGCCGGCGCTTGACGAGCGGCGAGATCAAGCGGATAATGAGGATACGAAGAAATCCTGGAAAGGGCGAAAGAGATGAAAAAACTTTCTGTTTATCTTGCCGCTGTGCTTGCCGTGCTGCTGCTCGGCGGCTGCGGCGTCACACCCGGCACGGCAAACGCGCCCGCGCCGGAGGAAGAGATCGAGACCGTCGTCGTGACGGACGTAAAAGGTCTGCTCGGCGCGCTTGCGCCGGAGAGATACGTCGTGATCGACGCGGAGGAGCTGCGTCTTGACGAGGCGGCGGACTACGGCTTCGGCTACTCCACGGGCGCCTATACCTGGGAGTCTGTGGGCGGAGGCGAATACGCGCTTGTGATCCGGGGAGTTGATGGGCTTACGATCAAATCTGCGCGTGAGGGCGGCTGTCTTCTCTCGACCGGCGCCGCGACCGCGAGCGTCTTAACGCTGCGCGGCTGCAGCAACGTGACGCTCGCGGGACTGACGCTCGGCCACCGCGGCGAGCCCGCTTACTGCTGCGGGGACGTGCTGTACTGCGACAGCTGCGAGGATGTTGCCGTGCGCGACTGCGAGCTGTTCGGCTGCGGTGTGACGGCCGTGAACGCCTGGAAGTGCACACGGCTGACGGTCGAGGGCAGCACGCTGCGCGATTGCTCGAGCGCGGCGGTCAATGCGATGCAGTGCACCAACATGCAGGTACGCGATTGCGAGATCCTGCGCTGCGGGCGCGGCGGCGGCTTTGGCGGCGCCGCGCTGTATGCGTCGTACTGTAACGGTCTGGCGCTCATCAACAGCAGCGTGCGCGACGGGGAGAACGATTTTCTTCTCGAGACGATGAATTCCTCCTCGGTTTGTCTGCTCGGCTGTGAGGCGACGGGCAATACTTTTTCCGAGGCGCTCTTCCGCGTCTATGGCGGCGGCGTGACCGTAAGCGGCAGCGCGCTCAGCGGCAACAAGTTCGGCAGCTGCTACGCAAACGGCAGCGCCTTTGCGGTGACGGAGAGCGGAGGGACGCTTGAGAGCTTTGCAGACTTTGCCGATATGGAGCGCAAGCCCTTTGAGGGAGAATACATCGGGCCCGCGCCGTACGTGACGCCAAGTGACGTCTATGTTGACGACTATGACGTCAGCTATGTGACGCCGGGCAGTGTCGTTTCTCTCCCTGTGCACGAGCCGACCGAATGGCAAGACGCGCCGCGAGAGGTGCACGTCACGACCGTGGACGAGCTGCTTGCCGCCGTCGCGCCGCACACGATCGTGTATCTCGACGGCGAGGAATTTGACCTCTCCACAGCCTCGGATTACGGCGGGAGCGGCGGTGACTATTACGTGTGGAGCGAGACCTTTGACGGGCCGGAGCTGATCTTTGTCAAACTCGAGGACTTTTCGCTTGTCGGCGGTGGGATGGGCACGACGCTCGTCTCGACGCAGCCGCGCTATGCCGACGTACTGGGCTTTGACAACTGCTTTGCGATCCGCCTTTCGGATATGACCGTCGGGCATAACGAAGAGCCGGGCTATTGCAGCGGCGGCGTGCTGGACTTTACCAATTGCGGCGACGTCACGGTAGAGCGCTGCGGCCTGTTCGGCTGCGGCACCGTAGGCATTACGGCGACGACCAGCTATGATCTCGCCGTGAGGGAGACAAACATCTATGACTGCAGCTATGTCGGCGCGCAGCTCTACGGCGTGAAGAACATGGTGTTCACCGATTGCTCGATCACCGACTGCGGCACCGACGGCTTTGGATTCAACGGGCTGCAGATCGGCGAGAGCATCGACGTCTCTTACAACGATCAGAGCCTTCCGAACGGCAGCTTCACCGTTGACTGAAAAATTAAAAAAAGTGCGGATGGAGTTCCATCCGCACTTTTTCTGTTTATTCGACTTATTCGACGATGCGAGGGCCGCTGCGCCAGTCGGCGCCTCCGCGGCGCTCCTCCGACGCGCGGTAACCCAGGACATAGAGATCATGCGCGGCCGCGCCGAGTGAAAAGATCGTCTCGCTCCGCTCACCCAGCTCGCGCACGGAGGCGGGCTTGGTCACGATCGGGATCTTGCTCGTCTCCTTCAGTGCGCCGAGCATTTCGCGTCCCCTTGCGTTTGCCGCAAGCAGACGGGCATAGGGCGGGATGCCGGCTGCCATGCCGTCTGTGATGCCAAGAGCAGCGCAGCAGCACGCGCGGCGCACGCGGGACATGGCAAGGCGCTTGTTCTTCGCGGCGGCAAAGACGGCGTCGAGCGTCGGCTCCTCGGCCACAGCGCGGAAAAGCCGCTCGCCCAGACCGCCGGAGGCGTCCGGAAGGGCAAGGAAATCCTCGCGCCGCAGCATGCGCAGGCGCGAGAGGATCGCCGTTTCGAGCGCCGCGCGCGACGGAATGCCGCGCCCCTGCGCCGTATCCCGCTCGAGCGCCGCGCGCGTGGCCGCGCCCATGAAACGGTCGGCGTTCTCGCCGCGCAAGAGAAGACTTCGGATCTCGGAGGCCGAGCGTGTGCTCCCCTCTCCCGCGCCGTCGTGCGCGCTGCCGAGACGCCGGATCGCAAGCGGCCGGATATCCAGATTCAGCGCGGAAATCGCCTTGAGATACTCCACCGCGAGGATGTTGTTCGGTGTTTCCAGAGCGCGAGCGCCCTCGCCGCATAGCTTCTCGAGCACGCGCTGGCGCGCGGCGGCAAAGGACAGCTCCGGCTCGTCCGCCATTTTCGCGCGGATCGCCTCCACCGTCTCCGGCTCCAGCAGGCGGCGGGCCAGGGCGTCGAGAATCCCCATGTCCTCGCTCTCTGTCCCAAAGCTGAGCGTCGTCGCGCCAAGCGCGCCGAGCAGCCCCACCGCGCCGCGGGCAAAGCTCTCGGCCGAGGCCAGCGCCCAGGGAAGAGGCAGCTCGAACACCACGTCCGCGCCGCCGCGCACCGCCGCTTCGGCCCGGGCGTGCTTGGCATAGAGCGCCGCCTCGCCCCGCTGGACAAAATCGCCCGACATGACACATACGACGGGCAGGCCGCCTGTTTGACGCGCACTTTCGCGCAGATGATATTCATGGCCGTTATGGAAGGGGTTGTATTCGCATACCACGCCGATAAAATCCATAGCCCGCTCCTTTTGTATTATGTAAACCTCTTGCTCTGTGAAAAAAGGCTTGCTTTTTCCCGGTCTTGTATTAAAATAGTACTGTTAGTATAGCGCACATAAAACATTGTTTTCAATAGAAAGGAATCAAACAACATGAAAATTCTCGTCATCAACGCAGGAAGCTCTTCCCTGAAATACCAGCTGATCGACATGGAAAGCGAAACGGTCATGGCCAAGGGCCTTTGCGAGCGCATCGGCATCGACGGTCATCTCAAGCACAGCCCGCTGGTGGGCGACAAGCCGGTTTTCAATGAAGATGTTCCCATGCCCACCCACGCCGAGGCGATCGCTGCTGTGATCGACAAGCTGACGAGCAAGGAATACGGCGTTGTCGGCTCGATGAAGGAGATCGACGCCGTCGGTCACCGCGTCGTCCACGGCGGGGAAAAGTTTGCTTCTTCCGTGCTGATCACCGACGAGGTCATGGGCGCCATTGAGGAGTGCATCCCCTTCGCGCCGCTGCACAACCCTGCCAACATCACCGGCATCAACGCCTGCAAGGCCGTTATGGGCGACGTTCCCATGGTCGCCGTGTTCGACACCGCCTTCCATCAGACCATGCCCGGCAAGGCCTATATGTACGCCGTTCCCTATGACTATTACAAGAAGGACGGCATCCGCCGCTACGGCTTCCACGGCACCTCTCACCGCTATGTCTCCGCCCGCTGCGCCGAGCTGATGGGCAAGCCCATCGAAGAGCTGAAGATCG
>ONPY01000010.1 GCA_900319835.1 uncultured Eubacteriales bacterium
TACAATGACTTCCCCATGCGTCCTCTCGGCTGGCTCTCTCCTAAACAGGCTCTTTCTTCTTTTCCTAACTCTGTCACACATCATTGACAAACCTACACTTACGCCACTGTCTGCAACAATTCTCGGATGGTTTCACAGGCGGAATGCAGCATATCCGCAGAGACAAAGGGCGAAAAGCTGGCGCGCAGCGTGCCGGTGTCCAAGGTTCCCGCGCTTTTGTGCGCATAGGGGGCGCAGTGCAGGCCGCTTCGCAGACAGATGCCCCGCATGGCCAGCTTCTCGGCGGCCTCTTCGCAGCTCATCCCCTGGAAGCGGAATGAAACCACGCCGCTCTGACTTCCCGGCTCACCGGCAAAAACCTCCAAACCGGGCAGCTCAGCCAGCTCCTCCAGCATCAGCCGACGGAGACATTCTTCATGTGCGGCGATGGTATCTGTCCCGGTTTCCAAAACGTACTCGATTCCCGCCAGGAGTCCGGCAATTCCCGGGACGTTGTGGGTGCCCGCCTCCAGCCGGTCCGGAAGAAATTCCGGCATCTGCTGCAGGATGCTGTCAGAACCGGAGCCGCCGCTGATTAAAGGTTCTCCGGCCTGGGCGCAAAGCAAAAGTCCGGTCCCCTGCGGGCCAAAGAGCCCCTTGTGTCCCGGCATGGCGATAAAGGCGGCGCCGAGGCTTTCCATATTCACATCCATGATACCGGCAGCCTGGGACGCATCAACGATCAGCGGCACGCCCTTTTCGCGGCAGTACTCCGCCAGCTCATTGACAGGCAGGATAAATCCAAACACATTGGAGACCATGGTGCAGATCACAACTTCCGCCCAGTCAAGCTCCTTCATAAACGCATCCAGCTGGGCCGTTCGGTCAAACACCGGCGCCTCCGCCAAGCGGATCTCCGCTCCCAGCATGGCAAGAGGCCGCGTGACCGAGTTGTGTTCATAGCCGGAAATCAGAACATGAGTCCCCCGTTTTGCCAGAGAATGAATGGCCAGGTTGAGAGCGTGTGTTGCGTTCATGGTGAACACCACCTGAGCGGGATCCGGGACATGGAACAGCTCTGCTGCCCGTTCCCGGCAGCGGAATACCACTTCTGCCGCCCGCATAGCCGGTCTGTGACCACCGCGGCCGGGACTTGCGCAGGTTTCCATGGCATTTCGCACCGCACGCTCCACCGACACAGGCTTGATCAGGGTGGTTGCAGCATTATCCAAATAGATCATATTCTGACACCTCGCGGTATTCTCCGTTTTCCTCTTTTCGATACAGTCTCCCGGTCAGCAGCCGTTGTTCACGCAAAATAACCACAGCCTCCGGGAAACGGCGGGTCAGACTCAGCGCGTACCCGCAGCCGTGCTCACGCAGATGCTGCGGCGCCTTGATGATTCCGGCGTTGATCCCCCTGCGCTCCAGCGCTGCCGCCGCTCTCTGGGCATAGGTCAGCGAACGGCAGAGTATCAGATATCTCACACTTCTTCCTCCCTTGCCGTATGGGCAACAGAATAAAAAAGGAGCTTCACACGGTCTCACCGTGCAAAGCTCTTTTCTTGTCTACGCACAGGCGCATTCCATCCTATGCGTCAATACAGTTTTGGTTATTCTTCCTCCAAAAGCGCCACCGCGTGTGCTGCGATGCCCAGCCCCTGCCCGGAAAAGCCGAGGCCCTCCTCCGTGGTGGCTTTGATGCTGACACGGTCTGCCGTGGTGCCCATGGCAGCGGCAAGTCTCTCCCGCATCAGCGGGATGTGCGGCGCAAGCTTCGGGCGCTGTGCGATCACCGTGCAGTCCACATTTCCAAGACGGTAACCGTGTTTCTGCAGCAGCGCCATCACCTTTTTCAAAAGCTCTACGCTGTCCGCCCCTTCATAATCGGGATCGTTGTCGGGGAACAGCTTTCCGATGTCACCCAACGCTGCGGCGCCCAACAACGCGTCCATCAACGCGTGGGTCAGGACGTCGGCGTCCGAGTGACCAAGCAGGCCCTTTTCATATGCGATCTCCACCCCGCCGAGGATGAGCTTTCTCCCCTCGACCAGCTTGTGGACATCATACCCATGTCCGATTCGCATTCCAGTCTCCTTTGGCTTTTACAATGGCCTCCGCCGCAACCAGATCGTTGGGCGTGGTGATCTTGATGTTGTCGGGGTCGCCGTCTACCAGGAAGGTTTTGACCCCCATCATATCCATGGCGGAGCAGTCGTCCGTGAGCGGTAATGCCTCGTTGACCGCCTTGGTCAGCGCCCCTTTGATGAGATCCGCATCAAACACCTGGGGCGTCTGGACGCGCCAGGTAGTGGCCCGATCCACAGACCCGCAGACAAAGCCCTCTTCATCTCTGGTTTTCAGCGTGTCGGTGCTCGGGATTGCCGGGACGGCGGATCGATACTTCTGCGCGGCATAGACAGCGCGCTCAATGACCTCCTGACTCACCAGAGGCCGTGCGCCATCGTGAATGGCGATCAGTTCCGCGCCGTGGCGCACGGCGGAGACACCGGCAAGCGCCGACTCCATCCGCGTGCTGCCGCCGCTGACCACCTGCTTGACCTTGTGCAAGCCGTTGTCATGGCAGAGCTTGGCGATCTGCTCGAGCTTTTCGTTCCGTGTGACCACAATAATCTCGTCGACAAGTGCGCAGTTTTCAAAGGCAAGAATGGTTCTGCAGAGCACCGGCATGGCGCCGAGCTTCATGAGGATCTTGTCGCTGCCCATGCGCTGGGAACTGCCGGCCGCGACAATCACCGCCGAGCAAACCGGCGGCTTTTCCTTTTTCTTCAAAACAGAGCCGAGATTCATTTCCCTGCCTCCTTTTAACCGCGAAGCTGTCTCTTCCGGTAGAAGTTCATCATACCGTCCTGCAGGGTATCCAGATGCATCAGCATCTTGCCCGCGCCGTAGGCAGCGCAGGAGACAGCATCGTCCACCACCATGGTACGGATGCCGGTGCTGCGTTCGATCAGCCGGTCGATGCCATAGATCAGACTGCCGCCGCCGGACATGATGATTCCATTTTTGTCCAGATCACCAACCAACTGGGGCGGCGTGCGCTCCAGCACCGCATGGATGGTCTCCAGGATCCGGTTCATCGGTTCCACAAAGGCCTCGATCAATTCCGTAGAACTGACTCTGACGGTCTTTGGCAGGCCGTTGGTCAGATCTCTGCCCTTGACTTCCTCATAGCTGATATCCGGGCGCTGGATCACGCAGCCGATACTGCGTTTGAGTTCCTCCGCCGTGCTCAGGCCGATCAGGAGATCGAACTTGCGGCGGATGAATTTGACAATGGCCTCGTCGAAACTCGTTCCGGCGATCTTGATGGACTCACACTCCACCACGCCGCCGCCGGAGACAATGGCGACCTCGGTGGTGCCGCCGCCGATATCGATAACCATGTGGCCGTCCGCCTTGGAGATATCGACACCCGCGCCCATGGCCGTGGCAATGGCAGTCTCCAACAGGTAGACCTTTCTGGCCCCGGCCTCAATGGCGGCGTCGATGACCGCGCGCTCCTCCACGCCGGTGATGGAGCTTGGCACGCAGGCCAGCACGCAGGGCTTGAACAGGCTGAAGGACGTGATGCGCCCGATCAGCTCCCGGAGCATCTGCGCCGTGATCTCATAATCCGAGATCACGCCGGCACTCACAGGATGGATGGCAACGATATTGGCTGGGGTCCTGCCCAGCATCTTCTGCGCGTCCTGTCCAATTTTCAGGATCTTCCCGCTGAATTTGTCCACCGCAACCACAGTCGGTTCTCTGGCGACGACGCCCTTGCCCTGCTCAAACAGCAGTGTGGACGAGGTGCCCATATCAACGGCAATATCTCTTTCAAACAGGTTCATGCTCTCTCTCCTAAAACTCAGTTCAAGTACTCTTCTTTAATTCCGCGAAGCTACAGCTACGCCGCAGATCTCCGCCGCTCCTGCGGTATGGAGCATTTTGGCACATTCACAGAGGGTGGCGCCTGTGGTGACAATATCGTCCACCAGCAGAATGCGTTTCCCTTCGATCCTGTCCGGCTGCGGACAGGCATAAACCCCGGCGGCGTTGGCTCTGCGCTTCTCCGCGCTGCCTGTGCCGGACTGCGGCTTGGTATCCACCCGCTTGACCAGCAGCTTTTCCGCCGGTTTATGCAGGATTTGGGACAATTCCTCCGCAAGCAGCCGCGCCTGGTCATAACCGCGCTTACGCAAGCGCCTCCTGCTCAAAGGCACCCATGTGATAATATCGCAGGAAATTTCGTTTTCGTCAATACATTTTGCGATAAATTCCGCATATGTTCTCGCGTATGCTGTCACGCCGCCGAATTTATACCGGTGCAGCGATTCCCGTACCGGCCCCTCATAGGCAAAGGGCGCCGCTGTCAGCCGGATTCCGTCCAGTTCGCGTCTGTAACCGCCGACGGGCAGCGCCTCAAAGCGTTTCCGGCAGGCCGGGCAGAGTCTGTCCGCACTGCTTTTGAGCAGTCTCTGGCAGAAGGGACAGCGCGGCGGATACAGCAGATCCAGCAGCCAATCGATCGCTCTCATGACACACCGCAGAGCTGGCGCAGTCGTACCCGGAGCGCCGTGTAGCGCCGCGACTGACGTAAGTTGTCAATCATCTGGTGGGCCTGGTTCTCATCACCCACCAAAATCAGCAGCTCTTTGGCCCGGGTCACCGCTGTGTATAAAACACCGCGTGTCATCAGCATCTGGGACGAGCCGCCCAGCGCAAGGATCACCGCCCTGTACTCGCTGCCCTGTGCCTTATGGACCGTGATGGCCCAGGCGTGTTCCAACTCGATCAGTGCGTCAAAGCCGTAGCTTGCAATGCGCCCGTCAAAATCGATGGTCAGTGTCTCGCTGTCAGGGTCGATGGTGAGCAGCGTACCAATATCGCCGTTATAGATCCCGGTCCCCGCCTCGGTCATCTCGGCGTTATGCCAGAGAATATCGTAGTTATTCCGGATCTGCATGACCCGGTCGCCCTCCCGGAAAATGACGTCTCCGAAGGGCTTTTCCCGCTTGTCTGGTGCGGGAGGGTTGATGGCCTGCTGCAGCTTTTTGTTCAGGGCCACGGTGCCGGTCTCCCCCTTGCGTGTGGGCGAGAGAACCTGAATCTCCTCCGTGGGAATGTGCATCTTGTTCGGCAGGCGGACCGTGCAAAGTTCCGTGATGGTCTCTACCGAGGTCCCAGCCTGCAGGCGCTTGAGTCTGAAAAAGTCGCCTGCGTTCTCCGCAAAGTCCGGGTGTTCGCCCCGGTTGATCATATGTGCGTTTCTTATAATTCGGCTGCCCTCATTCTGTCGGAAGATTTCCGTAAGCCGTACCGTCGCCGCCACCTGGCTGCGGATCAGGGCAGAGAAGACGTTGCCCGGGCCTACAGAGGGCAGCTGATCAGCATCACCCACCAGGATCAGCCGCGCGTCCGGCGGAAGAGCTCGCAAAAGCGCGTCCATCAGCAGGATGTCCACCATGGAGCACTCGTCTAGGATGACGGCGTCGCAGTCCAGTCGGTCGCTCTCGTCCTTGGTAAAGACCACGCGGTCCCCTTCCTCGTCAAACTTGGCGCCCAACAGGCGGTGAACCGTGGCAGCCTCCCGTCCGGTCAGCTCCGTCATACGCTTGGCGGCCCTGCCCGTGGGTGCGCAGAGCAGACTCTTCATCCCCAGCTCGTCCAGCATCGCAAGAATCGCGCGGATGGAGGTGGTCTTGCCGGTTCCAGGCCCACCGGTGATCACCACAAGCTGATGTTTCAGCACCAGCTCCAGTGTTTGTTTTTGCTTGGGGGCATATTCAATATGCTGCTGCGCTTCCAGCTTTCTCAGCAGTTTGTCTGTGTTGAGCCGGTCAGAGAACGTGCGGCGGCACATGTGTGCAAAGCGCTCGGCCGCGTCTGTCTCCGCCTCATAAAGCTCTGGCAGATAGCAGGCGTTGACGCCCGCGATGGCCTCATTGCGCAGACTTCCCTCCTGGATCAGCTCTTCAATGCAGTCGTCTGCCTCCTCGGGGCTGACGTCGATCAGCTCCGCCGTTACTGCGGCGAGTTTTTCTCTGGGAATAAAACAATGGCCGTTGCCGGTGTTGTGAACCAGTTCAAAGAGGATCGCGGCGCAGATGCGGTTTTTGCTGCTGCCGCCCATGCCGAGATTCAGGGCCATGGTGTCGGCCTCCCGGAAGGTGCCGCCCACCAGGGACGAGCAGAGCAGATAGGGGTTTTCCCGCAGGGACTCCAGCGCCTCGTCGCCGTAGTACTTGTACATCCGCATGGCAAGCACCGGGCGCAATCCAAAGGAGCAGACAAACTCCATCAGCATCCGGAGGCCAGCCTGCTGGCGAAAACTTTTGGAAATCTGTGTGGCTTTTCCGGTGCCGATGCCCCGGATCTGAGACAGTTCCTGGGGCTTGTTGAGGATTACGTCCAGGGTCTTATCCCCGAAGCGGTCCACGATCAGCGAGGCGGTTGCCGGGCCGATGCCCTTGACGGAGCCGCTGGCCAGAAACTGATAGATCGCCGCGGCGTTGGTGGGTAGCATCCGCTGGGCGTATTCCGCCTTGAACTGCCTCCCATGTACCGAGTGGGTCATCCAGGTTCCGCTGATGACCATGGTCTCCCCGGCGGCCGCAAAGGGGAAGCAGCCCACGACCGTCACGTTTTCTCCGTTTCCGTCTTTGAGCCTCAAAACCGTATATCCGTTCTCTTCATTTTTGAAGATGACGTTTTCGACTGTTCCCGACAGCTCCTGAAGTTCATATTCCTGATCCATTGTTCCCTCACAGCACAATGAAATGCTTTATGTCTTGTTCAAAACCTTCCGCAAAAACTGACCCGTGTAGCTCTCCCCGCACCGGGCGCAGTCCTCCGGCGTGCCCTCAAAGACCAGCTTGCCGCCCAGATCGCCCCCCTCGGGGCCGAGGTCGATCACCGTATCGGCCACCTTGATGACGTCCAGGTTGTGTTCGATGACCACCACTGTGTTGCCCGCGTCCACCAGCTTGTCGAGTATGCCGATCAGCCGGTGCACGTCTGCAATGTGCAGTCCGGTGGTGGGCTCGTCGAGCACATAGACCGTCGAGCCGGTCGAGCGCTTGGAGAGCTCAGTCGCGAGCTTGACGCGCTGTGCCTCACCGCCGGAGAGCGTTGTGCTGGACTGTCCCAGCTTCACATAGCCGAGGCCGACCTCGTAGAGCGTCTCGATCTTCCGCAGGATTTTCGGCTGGTTGGCAAAGAAGTCACAGGCTTCCTCCACTGTCATATCCAGCACATCCGCGATACTCTTGCCCTTGTACTTGACTTCCAGCGTCTCGCGGTTATAACGCTTACCGCCGCAGACGTCACAGGGCACATAAACGTCCGGCAAAAAGTGCATCTCCACTTTCACCAGCCCGTCGCCGGAGCAGGCCTCGCAGCGCCCGCCCTTGACGTTGAAGGAGAATCTCCCCTGCCCGTAGCCTCTGAGCTTTGCGTCCTGGGTTGAGGCAAAGAGATCCCGGATGTCATTGAACACGCCGGTATAGGTTGCGGGATTGGAGCGCGGTGTGCGTCCGATGGGACTCTGGTCCAGCTGGATCACCTTGTCCACATATTCAAGCCCCTCCACACCGGCGCATTTGCCGGGACGCACCTTCACGCGGTTTTTTACGGCCGCAAGGGTCTTGTACAGTACCTCGTTGATGAGGGACGATTTCCCGCTGCCGGATACGCCGGTCACGCACACAAACTGCCCCAGGGGAATCGGCACATCAATGCTCTTGAGATTGTTCTCGCAGGCGCCGCGGATGAGCATCTGGTGCCCGCTTCCCTGCCGCCGTTTTTCGGGCACGGGGATTTTTTTTCTTCCGCTTAGATACTGGCCCGTGACAGAATCCGGGCAGGCGCAGAGATCTTCCACCGTACCCGCGGCAACCACACGGCCGCCGTTGACGCCCGCGCCGGGGCCGATGTCGATAACATAGTCGGCAGAGCGCATGGTGTCCTCATCGTGCTCGACCACGATCAGGGTGTTGCCGAGATCCCGCAGCCGTTTGAGTGTGGCCAGCAGCTTTTCGTTGTCTCTCTGGTGCAGGCCAATGGAAGGCTCGTCCAGGATATACAGCACGCCCATCAGACTCGAGCCGATCTGGGTCGCTAGGCGGATACGCTGGGTCTCGCCGCCGGAGAGCGTCGCCGCCGAGCGGGACAGAGACAGATAGCCGAGACCCACACTGATCAAAAAGCCGAGTCTTGCCTTGATCTCTTTCAAGATCCGCTCTGCAATCACGCTGTCCTTCTCGTTCAGTTGCAGCTTTTCGATGAATTCCAGTGCCTTGACCACGGAAAGATCGGCAAAGTCCGCAATGCTCATGCCGCCCACCGTGACAGCAAGAGCGGTCTTCTTCAGCCGTCTGCCGTGGCACTCGGGGCAGTCCACCTCGGACATGCACTCCTCAATATCCGCGCGCATGGCGGGGCTCTGCGTCTCCTTGTAACGCCGTTCCAGATTGTTGATGATCCCCTCAAACTCCCGGCGAATGATGCCATAGCCCTCGTTGCGCTCATAGCGCAGCTGCAGCGGCTCTCCCTTGGTGCCGTAAAGGATGGCGTCCATGGCGTCCTTGGAGAGGTCTTTGATCGGCTCGTTGAGTCTGAAGTGATAGCGCTTGGAGAGAGCGTCAAAATACATCTTGGAGATGGAGTCGCCCTTGATGTTGTTCCAGCCTGAAGCCACAATGCCGCCGTCGAGAATGCTCAGGTTGGGATTTGGGATAATCAGCTCCGGGTCCACCAGAAGCTGCATACCAAGACCCATGCAGACCGGGCAGGCACCGTGGGGATTGTTGAAGGAGAAGAGCCTGGGCTCCAGCTCCTCGATGGAAATGCCGCAGTCGGGACAGGCATAGTTCTGGGAGAAGCTGAGCAGCTCATCCTTCCCCACCACATCCACATACAGCAGCCCGCCGGAAAGGGAAAGCGCAGTCTCAGCGGAGTCGGTGAGACGGCGGGTAATCTCCTTCTTGACGACCAGTCGGTCCACCACGATTTCGATATTGTGCTTCTTATTCTTTTCCAGCTTGATCTCTTCGGCCAGGTCATAGGCAATCCCGTCTACCCGGGCGCGTACATAGCCGGACTTTTTCGCATCCTCCAGCACCTTGACGTGCTCGCCCTTTTTGCCGCGGATGACCGGGCTGAGCAGTTGAATGCGCGTGCCCTCCGGCAGTTCCAGGATCTGATCGACGATCTGGTCAATGCTCTGCTGCCGAATCTCCTTTCCGCACTTGGGACAGTGTGGCACGCCGATCCGCGCCCAGAGCAGACGCATATAGTCATAGATCTCCGTCACGGTGCCGACGGTGGACCTGGGGTTTTTCGAGGTGGTCTTCTGATCGATGGAGATGGCCGGGGACAGGCCGTCGATATAGTCCACGTCCGGTTTGTCCATCTGTCCGAGGAACATTCTCGCATAGGAGCTCAGGCTCTCCACATAGCGGCGCTGACCTTCGGCATAGATGGTGTCG
Organism: uncultured Eubacteriales bacterium; assembly: GCA_900319835.1. The sequence goes on from ONPY01000010.1 coordinate 9,474, forward strand.
AAGGCGAGACTGGACTTGCCGCTGCCGGAGAGGCCCGTGATGACCACCAACTTGTCCCGCGGGATTTCAATGTCAATATTTTTCAGGTTGTTTTCTCTTGCGCCCTTGATGAAAATGCTGTTATGCAGCATGTGGTATTCTCCGTTCCTGCGATGTTATTCGGTGATCAGATCCGCGGTTTTACCGCGGGTAAGCTTGATCAGCTCTGTCGGGGCCACCTCCACCTGCGCTCCGATTTTTCCAGCGCTGACTGCGATGGTCTCCTGCTCAAGACAGCTTTCGTGATAAAAAGTTTCAAACTGCTTCTTCATGCCCACCGGCGAGCAGCCCCCGCGAATATAGCCGGTGAGCGCGTTGATCTCGCTGACATGGATCATTACGATGGACTTCTCCCCCGCTGCCTTGGCTGCTTTCTTGAGATCCAGCTCCTCTGCCACCGGGATGACAAAGACATAATTTTTCTTGCTGGCTCCGCGGGTCACCAGCGTCTTGAACACTTTCTCCGGCGCAAGGCCCGTGAGCTTTGCAACGGTCACGCCGTCCACCGCGTCCTCCCCGTGGGGATAGCTGTGGGGTGTGTAAGCAATCTTCTTCTGCTCCAAAACGCGCATCACATTGGTCTTCTGCTCGGCCATGAGTGTCTCCGCCTCCCGCTTTTTGTGGTTTGTAACTGTTTAATTATATCGCATTTCCTGCTGTCTTTCAACCAAAATACTTATTTTCTTTCCATTCCTTTTCAAAGGAAAACCGGGGCCGCACATGCGGCCCCGGCGCTTTCGGCTTGTTCAGTTTTTCTGAAAACGATCCATGATGTTTTCGATGCTGTTGTCCAGCACTCTCATGACCTTGTCCGTAGTGATTTCCTTCGGCAGCTGCATTCCCTGGTCCATCCACTGAGAGATCAGGCCCACCACGATGTTGGAATAAAACTCCACGATAAACTCAAAATCCTGCCGGTCGATCTTACGGTCCTCCGCAACGATTTCGGAGAAGCTGCGAATGCAGTTGCGCAGGCGGCCCTTGATATATCGCAACATATAGAGTCTGCTGTTGGAGTTGTATACGTTCAGGGCGAAGGTGGAGTTTTCATAGAGGTATTTGAACCACATGATCACGTCGTTCTTCCAGTTGTCGTAGACCACCTCGCTGGGCAGATTGGCGTTGGCGTCCTCTTCAAACACCCATTCCAGCAGATCGTACACATCGTCAAAATGGTAGTAAAAGGTCTGCCGGCTGACGCCGCAGGTCTCAACCAGATCGTTGACCGTGATACGGTCGATGGGCTTGACCACCATCATTTTCTTCAACGCATCTGCAAGCGCTTTCTTTGTGGACGTTGCCATTCGGATCCCTCCCGGATGATAGCTTTGCTTTAATTATTATAGCACAAAAAGCAAACATGAAAAGACTTTTTCACATTTTATTCATTTTGTCAGGACAGCCGTCGTATAGTCCCCCACAGTTCATGGTATTCTGTCTAAAAATGGAGGGTTATCGATGAAAGCGATCATTTTGTGCTACGATAAATGCAGCACCTGCAAAAAGGACGCCTGCAAGCAGGAGGGCGTTCGCCGGGTACTGTGCAGCTCTCTCCAGCGCTTCCCGGATCCTTTCGCCGGCCTCTTCCACTTCATCGCTTGACGCCAGATCCTCAAGGAAGAGATTTGCCAAACAATCTGTTTGTTTGTTCATAAATGCCTTGCGGGAAAGCCTTTGCTTTCCGTCCTTCCTCTTTCTTCCGGAAGATGATAACATCTGCTCCAACAGATTGCAAGAAATTCCCTCACAGGATTTTACAATTCTGAAACAGAATTTCGGTATTCTGCGAAATATCTTTTTGCTATTCTATCCTTGCAAGTGAGTTTTCTTCTTTTTCATTTTTGTCCTCTATCCATAAATTGGGGAGACCGGTTTCGGTCTCCCCAATTTATTTATTCTTTTTCGTATTGCAGGCCGGATGCATTTTCAGGAGGTTCAGCCTCCAGACGCTCCTTTTCCAGTTCGATGATCGCGGCGGCAATGCTCTTTTCCGCTTTGATAGACTCGCTTCCTGTGGCCGATTCCTCCGCAAACAAATCAAACTGCTCCTGCTTTTCCCGCAGCAGCTCCAGAATCCGCTCATCCACAGTGTTGTCACAGAGCAGGCGGTGAACCATCACGCTGCGGATCTGTCCCATGCGGTAAGCTCTGGAGATGGCCTGGTTTTCAATGGAGGGCTTGATCTGGGGCTCACAGAAAATGATGACGCTGGCCGCCTGAATGTTCAGACCCGTTCCGCCCGCCTGCACCTGACAGATCAAGACGGCACCGTCCCCGGCTCTTGTAAACTCGTCCACGATCTCCTGCCGCTTCTGTGCGGAGACGGAGCCGGTAATGGGCTCCAGTGCCCTCTCCCCCAGCACCTGCTGCACCGACCGGATGGTCTCCCGGAAGAAGGAAAAGACAATGACCTTTCTCCCGTCCTCTTTTGCCTCATTGCAAAGCTCCACAAGGCGTTTCGCTTTTGAGGAGCGGCTGAGGTCCGACACATCCCAGGACACCTGCCGCATGGCCATAAAGTTCTCCGACATAACCGAGAGCATATAGCATTTCCACTCCTCGGATGTCATCTCCACCCACTGCTCTTTTTCAATCAGCTCGGGCAGCTCGCTGAGCACGTTGTCCCGTGTCCTGCGCAGATAGACCGGGGCCAGTTTCTCCCGAAACTGCGGCGCGGCGGAGATATACTTCATCTCCTTGATCTCTCCTGCGATGTCAGGCCGTAGGCACCCGACGATAAAGCACATCTCGTCCACACGGTTTTCCAGGGGTGTGCCCGTCATATACAGCGTGCGCTGCGCCTTCCGTCCAAACTGCAGCAGCGCCTGTGTACGGCGCGCCTCCGGGTTTTTGACATAGTGCGCCTCGTCCGCCACCAGCAGAGAAAAATGAAAGTCGCGGGGCAGCGCAAAGCGGCTGATGGACTCATAGGTCGTAACGGCCACGCCGCCCCGATCCTCCCAGCGCCTGGCAGCCATATAGTCGCCGCCCTTGATGAGCGTGACCTCCAGATCACTGAATTGCCTGATTTCCCTGGCCCAGTTGACCAGGACGCTGGCCGGACAGACCACCATGAAATGTGTTGCACCCAGTGCCTTGAGCGAGACCATCACGGCGATGGCCTGCACCGTCTTGCCAAGACCCATCTCATCGCCCAGCAACACGTTTCCTTGCCGCAGGATGTAGCGCACGCCAAACTCCTGGTAGCTGCGCAAGGTGGCTTTCAGTCCGTCCACATAGATGGGCTGCTGCTCGACCTGGCGCACCAACTCCGCCGGCAGGCCGCTGTAGCTGTTGTCGATGCCGGCCGAAATTTCGTGGTCCAAACGATCCAGCTGCGCATAAAAGGAAGCGCTGTTTCTTGTAAAGTCAGCCCATACGCTCTCATCACTCTGGCCTTCACGCCCGCTGTAGGCCTTCAGCAGCGCGTCGGCGCGCTGTCCGTACTCGCCTGTGAGCAGGCCGTAAAGAAAGAGCGCAGCATCGGCGGCTTTCTTTTTCTTTTCGGCGGAGGCGAACAGCCAGCGAAAGGCGGATGCCGCGGGCCTTGCGTCCTTGTAGGCTTCCGTCACACTTCCGTGGTAGGTATCGTAGAGGTTCTGTGCTTCCCGGATATAGGGCCCGCAGACCATTTCACCCTTGAGCGCATGGAGCAGCCGGGTGCTCTCTTCATTTTGATCGTCCACAGCGATGCGCACCTTCAGTCCCGCCGAGACCTCCTGTCGAATCCGCCCCGCGATGGTGTAGATCAGGCAAGCCGCGTTATCGCCAATGCCTTTGATCTCGTTGATTTGATCCATCGTGAGGCTGCAGAGCGTGTGCATATCGGTCACACCGGCCGCGCGCAGGGATGCCACACGGATCCCCAGCTTGTCCCGGTTGATGCTCTCCACGTCCATGCCCCGCAGGATCGTCTCCGCCTCCCGCGCGCGCATCTGTGTCATGGCGTTTTCGGCGCTCTCCCTGTGCTCCTGCTCCAGGGCGGCGATCTTTGCAATCTGCACATCATATTCCTCCACCAGAGAGAGGATGCGCTTGACCTGCTTTTTGTCCCGGAGACTCAGTCCTGTATGTTCCATGTTCTCACCGCCTTTGTCAAAAAGAATGCCGCAGAAGCTGCGGCATTCTTTTTCGAATATGCCAATTACTCCACTGCGAGAAGTCTGACCTGTTCCACACCCGCGGTCAGTGCAAGCGAATCGATCAGATCGCTCATATTTGCCTGCATCTCGCTGATATCGATGGAGATGGTCACGCTCGCCTTTCCACGGATGGGAAGGCTCTGTGTGATGGTCAGCACATTGGCCCGGGCCTCGGAGATCTTGATCAGCAGCCCGCTCAGCACGCCCTGCTCGTGGGTGAGCATCATGGAGAGCACTGCTTTTCTGCCGCCGGTAAAATCCGTTGGTTCAAGGATATAGTCCTTATACTTGTAGTATGTGCTGCGCGAAATCCCCACCTGACGTGCCGCCTGGCTGACATCCTTGATCTTTCCGTCCTCCAACAGATGCCGCGCTTCCAATACCTTCTCATAATAATCAGGCAGGATACTCTTGTGGATAATCAGATACTGATCGAGCATTCGTCTCCCCTCCTTTACTTTATCATAACCCGTCCGTCCCAAAAAGACAAGTGTGTTTTTACAATTTTCGGCAGCTGTACAAATACGATCATTCTGGTCGAAATAAGCTTGAAAACGGATGTGATATATGATAATCTTTGAATGGTTAAGCATGCAAACATGTCGGATTGTTTGATTCATATATGGAAAGGAGCCACAATATGGCAAGAGAGATTCTGTTTGACCTCGGCAAAATGATCACCGACCGTCTCCCGTACAAGTTCGGCATCAAGAGACTGACAGAGGAAGACCCGGAATACATCATTCTGGATCGCGCATGTTCCAGCGATGAGATCGCAGAGATCATGCTGAAAATGGGCCTGCGCAAGCCCAAGACCACTGCTGAAATTGCAAAGATCACCGGCAAGAGCGAGGACCGCATCGTTGAACTGCTGACGGACGCCGCCAATCACGGCATCGTGGAGTACAACTGGGAGAATCCCCAGCACGAGAAACAGTGGTACGTCCAGCTCTTCGTTCCCGGTATTGCTGAGATGACCAACATGGTACTCGAGCAGGTGGAGAAATACCCCGAGCTGGCGGATAGCTTCGACAAAATGACCTTCCTGCCTCTCGAAGGCAAGACCCATCTGATCCCTCCCGGAGGAGACGGCATCGGCATGCACGTCATCCCTGTGGAGAGCGCCATCCCCGCCAAGAACGAGTCTGTCTCCATCGAGCACATCTCCCACTGGCTGGACAAATATGATGGTCAGTTCTCTGTTGGCTACTGTTCCTGCCGCAATGCCCGCCGCCTGTACGGTCAGGGCTCCGGCGAAATCCAGGACGACTGCTGCATCGGCCTCGGCGATTTTGCCGACTACCTGGTAGAGACCGGCAAGGGCCGCCGCATCACCAAGGAAGAGGTTCTGGAGATCTGTAAGCGCGCTGAGGATAACGGCTACGTCCACCAGGTCACCAACATCGACGGTCAGGACAAGATTTTTGGTCTCTGCAACTGCGACGTGGGCGTCTGCTTTGCCCTGCGCACCAGCCAGTACTTCAACACCCCCAACCTCTCCGCTTCCGCTTACCGCGCGCATGTCGACAAGGACAACTGCGTTGCCTGCGGCAAGTGCGTGGAAGTCTGCCCCGCCGGCGCCGTCAAGCTGGGCCAGAAGCTCTGCACCAAGAGCGGCGAAGTGGAGTATCCCAAGCAGGAGCTTCCCCTCGGTCTCAAGTGGGGTAAGGACAAGTGGAACCCCAACTATGTGGTCGATAACCGCAAGAACTGCCACGAATCCGGCACTGCTCCCTGCAAAACCGCGTGTCCCGCGCACATCGCCATCCAGGGCTATATCAAGCTGGCCAAGGAAGGCCGTTATCTTGACGCTCTGAAGCTCATCAAGCAGGACAACCCCTTCCCCTCCGTCTGCGGCTATGTCTGCAACCGCCGATGCGAGGACGCCTGCACCCGCGGCTCGCTGGATAAAGCCCTCGCCATCGACGAGATCAAGAAGTTCATTGCCGAACAGGATCTCAAGAGTGAGGAACGCTACGTCCCTGACCGTCTCTACCGCCGCCCCATCGACAAGGGCTACGACCAGAAGGTCGCCATCATCGGCGCCGGCCCTGCCGGTCTGAGCTGCGCCTACTACCTGGCCCGCATGGGTTATGAGAACGTCACTGTCTTTGACCGCAATCCCGCCCCCGGCGGCATGCTCGTCATGGGCATCCCCAGCTATCGTCTGGATCGCAAGGCCCTCAACGGCGAGATTGAGATTCTGGATAAGATGGGCGTCAAGTTCCAGATGAACACCGAGATTGGAAAGGACGTCACTATCCAGCAGTTGCGTGATCAGGGCTACAAGGGCTTCTATGTCGCCATCGGTGCGCAGAAGAGCTCCAAGCTCAACATCCCCGGCGAAGACCTGGCTGGTGTCTACGGCGGTGTGGACTTCCTGCGTGAGGTCAATCTGGGCAACAAGCCTGAGATCGGCGCCAAGTGCGCGGTCATCGGCGGCGGCAATGTCGCCATGGATGTCTGCCGCACCGCTGTCCGCCTCGGCGCGGAGACCTATGTGATCTACCGTCGCAGCGAAACCGAGATGCCCGCCGATAAGGAAGAGGTCGCAGAGGCCAAGGAAGAGGGCGTGAAATTCTGCTTCCTCAATGCTCCCGTCGAGATTGTCGGCGAGGACGGCAAGGTCAAGGGTCTGAAGGTCGAGCTCATGGAACTCGGCGAGCCCGATGAGAAGGGCCGCCGCAAGCCTGTCGGCACCGGAAAGTTTGAGACCATCGAGGTCGACTCTGTTCTGGCCGCCGTCGGTCAGTCCATCGACTGGGGCGGGCTGGATATCGGCGCGCTCAAGACCGGCAAGAAGGGCAACGCCATTGCCGATCCCGTCACCTACCAGACCGAGCAGGACGACATCTTCGTCGGCGGTGACGTGTACACCGGCCCGAAGTTTGCCATTGATGCCATTGCCGCGGGCCGCGAGGGTGCCGAGTCCCTGCACCGCTTTGTCAACGACGGTCAGAGCCTGACCGTGGGCCGCAACCTGCGCGAGTTCTACGAGCTGAACAAAGACGACATCGTGGTCGGTGTGGACTGCTTCGACCGTCCCGCCCGTCAGCCCATTCTGCACGACGCCAGCAAGGCCCGTTCCTTCGAGCATGACCGACTCACCTTCACCGAGGAGCAGGTCAAGGCCGAGGCCAGCCGCTGCCTGGGCTGCGGCGTGAGCGTAGTCGATCGCAACCGCTGCATCGGCTGTGGTCTGTGCACCACCAAGTGCATGTTCGACGCCATCCATCTCCAGCGCGACGTGCCTGAGGCTTCCACCATGGTTCGCTGCGAAGACAAGGTCGGCCCGATGCTCAAGAACGTTGCCAAGAAGAGCATCCGCATCATTCGCAAGGATAAGTAATGCACGAGTTAGGAACCATCTATTACGTCATTGACACCGTGGAAAAGCTGATGGTGGAGAACAACCTGACCAAGGTTGCCTCCATCACACTGGAAGTCGGTGAGGTCAGCGGGATCATCCCGGAGTACCTGATGGATTTCTGGCAGTATGCCAGAGAAAAATCCGAGCACTTCAAGGAGACCGAGCTGAAGATCGAAAAGCTGGAGGCTGTCACCTACTGCCAGGACTGCAGAAAGACCTATCCCACCATGGTGTACAAGAAGATCTGCCCCTACTGCGGGAGTGAGAATACCTTCCTTGTCACCGGCAATGAGTACAATATCAAGGAAATAGAGGCCATGTAGCCTCCATCAGAGCAAAAACCGGGAGCCTGTCGGTTCCCGGTTTTTGTATCTTGTTTACTTTTGAAAAGCACTTCGTTCGATCTCGGTAAAAATACCGCTCACGATCAGAAAGCTCAGTGAGGCAAAGCCTACCAGGCGGCTGAGCAGAACCTCCGCCATACCATAGAGCAGCAGCACTGCCAAAAAGACAACCAGCACCTTGTCCGCAGTGCGGACTCTTTCCGGTGGAGCAAAATAGAAGCGTACCATACGGATCAGCTGCAGCAGCGCGAAGGCAGCCAGAAGCAGCGCGCCGGGAATGCCAGTCATCACAAGAGCCTGGATCACCATGTTGTGGGTGTGCTGCTTGACCTCCCGATAATCCCCGCGGGCATTGACCGCGTCCATCATCCCCTCTTCGGTCTGACCGAAGAGCGCTACCCTGGGTTCATCCCGCACGAGCCGCAGCGAGGCCTGCCAGATGTTGGTACGCTCCGTAAGCGTCAGAGCGTCGTGCAGAAAGCTGCGCGCATCCGAACCGGCACTCTGCGGAGCCGTTTCCGTTTCAACAGTCTCCTGGTCGTCAATCCCTGCCGCTTTCTGGGCCTCCTCCACCAATTTCATATATTCCTCATACTCCTGCTGATCGCGCTGTGAGACCTTCAACCCTTTTGCAAAGACGTCGGCACAGGTCCCGGTGGCCTTGAAGCACACCAGCAGCCCCAGTGCAGCGACCAGCGCCACCGCTCCCACGCGGATCGGCAGTGCCTTTTTCTGTATATGCGGCAGCAGCGCCAAGACAGCCAGCATTCCCACGCCGACGGAGGTCGCCACCTGGATGGAGCGGCAATGCTGCAGAGAAATCATCACCAGCATGAGCGCCATATTGACCGCAATGGGAAAGCGCCACAGGCGTTTTTTGCAGGCGACCCACTCATAGGCAAGCAGGAAAAACGCCACTGCAAACCAAGCGGCGCTCATGTTGCGGACGGTCTGGAAAAACTCGATATTCTGTACCGCAAAGAGCGGATTGACGTTGATAAACCGTGCCAGTCCCGGGAAGGCGTCCTCGCCGCCGAACCAGACCAGCAGTCCCAAAATGGAGAGGACAAACAGCCAGCCGCCCGTGAGTCCGCAAAGCCAGTCCAGCAGCAGGCGCCGGCGTGCGGGATTTAAATACGCGCCTGCGGCAAAGATCCCCACACACACGGCGCTGAAATATAGGGAGGCAAAGAGCGTAAAATCGCGGTTGATGACGCGCGTGATCAGTACCCAGGCGCAGTAGGCCGCCAGGAGCCATAACTCCGGGGCAAAGCCGCGCCGCAGCTTGAAGGCAAAGAGCGCAAGCAGCAGGACGATCAATACCGCATGCAGGGCGCGCAAGGCATCGAATATCGGCTCACGGCCGGTCCAAATCAGATAGCGTTCCGCGAACAACACCAGATAATGCAGCGTGATCAAGAGTGCGAGAAGCCCGTAGAGATCGGCAATCCGCGCGGATTCCCGTATGTTTTTCAGCCGCTCCTTCATGGGCGCACCCCTTTCCGTTGCTTTACAAGCTGGTTTATTGTAAAATATCCGCCCTGAGAAGTCAAGCCTTCCCAGGGCGGATTCCCTTGTTCAAGGCGCCAAGACCGCATCCGTCATCGGCACGCCGCCGGCAGAGCTGGCAGGCTCCATCAGGCCATGAATGACTGAACGCGCGTTTTCAAATACGTAGGCGCAGGTAGACAGCAGCACATATTTGCCGTCGGGAGACACTTCCACGTCGGCCTTCACGGTCGAAAGTTCCAGCGCCGTATAGAGATACCGCTCAAGCCCGGGTGACCGTTCGGGGAAAACCCGGTAGGTGTCCGAATAGGCCGAAATGGTATAGGCACTGAACAGAGCGATTCGGTAGTCCTGCTCCGGTGTCAGCAGCCACATATAGGGGTGCTCGTCCAGATAGCTCTGCACCTGCCAATGGTCCAGGGTGGCAAACATGCTCTTGTCGCCCATGTGATGGCCATAAAGGATATTGTTGGCGTCCTGGAAATCCCGGCTGTTGGTCTCCTCCACAAAAATGGAGCCGGCTGCGTTGTAGCTCTTGTCATAGCTGTGGTGGAGATAATCGTCGTTGGTATCGCCGTGCAGAACGGGATAGTTGATGATTGTACCGGGGCAATAGATCCAACCCGTGATATCCGGGTTGATCTTTTTCAATTCCGTAAAGTCTACCGTGATGGGCGCGACCTCAGGGATGCGCCTGGTCTCAGGATGGGAGTGGAAATCCACATCCGGAACCTCAAATACGATCGGCTCCGAAAACGCGGTAAACTTTGCCGCGGCCTCGTCGTAAATCTCCTCACTGATACGGTACTGGTGCCGGATAAACAGGACCTGGGCGCCGGAGGCGCAGAATATCAGCAGCATCAGCCCCATGATCACGCCGCGGATCACCCGTTTCTTTTTCTTTTTTGAGGGCTTGGTGGACGCATCGTCGTCTTTGCCGTCTTTGAGCGCCTCCCCGTTCCCAATGCCCAGCTCCTGCAGGTTCATCTCCCGCAGGAAAGCGGACTCTGCAATCAATTCCCTCTCGTGATTGCGGCGCCGCAGGCGGCTTGCCAGGATGTTGAACATGACGCCGCAGGCGGCCAGACCCAGCAGATAGATTTTGCCAACCGTTCCGGTCAGCAGCGCCATGAAGCGCCCAATCACGGGGATGTGGCGCTCTACCCTGCCAATCAGGTTTTCATAGGGAATGGGCTCAAAATCATTGATCTCGTTGGCATCGCCCTTGGTGATAAATTTCCCGTCAAAGCCGTAATTCTCTACCACGCGGTGCGTCACGACATCCTCTTCACCGCGAGAAAAGGCAATGACGTCGCCGGGCTCGATCTCCTCAGGCGGGACCACTTTCGTATAGACGATACTGCCAACCGGAATCTCCGGCTCCATACTGCCGCTTATCACTTCAAACATCTCGTATCCCAGAATTCTGGGCACGGTAAGCGATGCGCTGACGGCAATCACAGCCAGAAGAATCAGCGTTCCCAGAATGCCGCAAAGGGCGGGAAGAACGTTCCCGCCCTTGGGTTTACTTTCTTTAGAGGTAGGCATTGTTGTATTCATATTCTTTCATATTCTTCATCACGCCGTTTCTTTTTGCGGAAGAACAGCAGATACCAGTAAACCACTGAGACCACACAGAAGAGCAACAGCACCAAAAGAATGATTCTCCACTTCGGAATCAGTCGGGAGGACTTTTCCGTTCTGCCCAGGATGGATGGGAAGTTGGCTGAGTTGCTGCCGCTGCCTCCGGCCAGAGGCACGTCCAGATCCACGATCTCCTGGGTTTCCGGGAACTCCTGCGCTGCGGTGGGCTGATTGCCGGTAGGATTGCCTGTCCCCGCGTTTGCTCCGGCATTTGCATTGGCATTTCCGCCCGCAGCGCCGCCGGTCTGTATGACTGTGGTTGTCGTTGTTGTGGTTGTCGGATAGTAAACAACGGATTCTGTTCTGTTCGACGTACCAAGTCTTGCCGTTGCGAAGTTCGCGCTGGGGCGGTACCCTTCAACATACGGGGTTTTGATCAGGATGGTGCTGTTCGGCTCGCCGTAGAAAATCTCCTGCACGCCAAGGTCGGTTCCGTCTGCGGTTGTACACCGGATGGTGAGGGCTACCTCGTTGCCGGGAATGCCATAGGCGACAACATAGTCCTGATCCCGCACCACTCTGACGTTCACCTCGTTCGTGCTGCTGGACGGTGTAATGATTTCCGAGTTGTCCTTTCCGCTCTCACGCAGTCCTCTTACGACATACTTGGAATTGGTGACCGTGACATCCGACTGAATGTTGAACGTAAAACTGCCGTCATAGGGGATATTGGCCTGAGTTGCGTGGTTTACAACGCTGCCCTGGTTGCCGCCAAAAACGCGAACTGTGTAGCTGTATTCACCGTCTGCCCACGCTCCGATTCCGAAACTCAAAAACACCGTCAGCACAAAAAACAGAACGAAAAACTGTCTGCATTTCTTCATGCCTCAGCCTCTCTTTCCGTACTTGCGATCGGTGATCGCGTCAAGAGCCAGATAGAGGAACACAAGACCGCTGATAATCATGGCGATGTACAGCGGAACAAGGCGGTATTCGTCACCTGTTTTGACAATCGTGGTTCGCCTGGAGTTTTCCTGAGGCACTTCAACGGCAAAGCGCATGTTCAGCTCACCCTGGGTGTTTTGATACACATTGCTCTGTGTTTCACCGTCCAGCGTAACCGTTAAGTCCACTCTTCCGCTCTGGTTGCTGCCGATCGCGCCCAGCAGGAAGTAGTTCTCCAGACCGCTTGTGGCTTCCTTCATGCCCTCGCGTCCGTCAATTCCGGCTTCGCCGCCGACGGTTGCGCTGTTAAAGATTTCCCGGGAAACGCCGGCCGGGTCGGTATAGGTCAGCAAATAGCTGTAGGCGCCATTGGTCGCGGAGCTGTGGGTCTCCAGAGATTCAACGACCTTGTTCCACATATAGAAATCGGCGCTCCTGGAATACAGATTGTTCAGCGGGATTTGAAGGACCATGGTATCCCCTGGCTCAAGCCGGGAAAGCGCCTGCGTCAGGTCCGCGTTCTTAAAGCGGTTCTCCATCTTTGCCGATGAAGTAAAATCCACGTTCCAATCTGAGCCTACCGTGTAGGTCTCCGCATAGGCAGAAAGAGAGAGACTGCCGAACAAAAGCAGCATCAGGAGCAAACTGATCATTCTTTTTTTCATTTTGCTCCTCCTTATTGATAAGTGCCCCAGGCGCTAATTCTTGCTGCGTCGCCGTTATGGGTCTGCACAGCATCCACCTGAACTTCGACTACGAAACCGATTCCATTGTACGCGTAATTGTAAACGGTCTTGCTGCCGTCCTCTGTGATGGTTTCTTTCACATACTTCAACACGTCACTTTTTACCGTCAGTTTATCGGCAAAAGGCGTGGAAGTCTCGCCCGGGTTCAAAAAATTCTGATAATAAAGCACCGTTCTCTCTTTTGATCCAACGCTGGCCTCATCATCAATTACCCATCCGTTGCCGGTAACAAAATGAAGGTCAATCAAATCCGGGTCAAGGAAAACCTTCTTTTTCCCTTCACCGTCGATCCAGCCGTTTTCAAGCCGTCTGCCGTTGTGATCCACCCAGTACTTATACACGGACACGCGAACCATCTGCGCGATGCCGCCCTGTTCAATGGAAGGCGCACTGTTTTGGACCTGTAAAACTGTGTCATAGCTGCGGCCGATCTGGAAGCTCTCCCCTTCTCCGACAAGGGATGTGAGGATATCCCCCCGCTGGCCGTCGCTGGCAATGAATTTCTCGTTTTCCAGCAGCGCAACGCTGATATTCCCCAAACGAATCTGAGAATCGTAAATATCCGACTCGATATTCAGTGCCGCGCGCGTGCCGCCGACAGAACCAAACGCGAGCAGAAACACAGCCAGCAGAAGCAGGGCTGCGGAGAAGATCGGTGAACGAAAGACTTTTTTCATGATTCGCTCCCTCCCACCTTCTCAACTTTTCCGATCTCCCAGGAGGTTTTCAAATCCGCCTTTCCATCCGTTGTGTAGGCCACGGGAACACTCTCACAGACGACAATGACGTTAAAATGATCGTCTTTGATGTTCTCTTCGGGGATGCCGCTGATGCTGATTGTGATGTCTCCGGTGAGAGCGCCGCCTTCAACGGGCAGCGTATAGCGCCAGAAGCCGTCCTCATCCACCTCCCAATTCTCTCCGCTGTACTGGAGTGGGAATGCATCGCCGGAAAAGCCTTTCACTCGCACAAAGACCGGCGCGGCGGTCTCCTTGTTTTCGACGGAGACAATTTTCCTGCGCTCACCATACTTTTCGTGGATTTCCGTCTCTCTCCCGTAGGTCAGGATATAGCCGCCCTTTGCGGTGGTATACGTGGTAAAGTACGCCATGGCGGGTCCAACGCCCGCCCCCAGGACCAGAACAAGCGCAAGCAGGGCGAGCAGCCATTTTTTTATCTTCAATTGCTCTCGCCTCCGTCCGTTATGTCTCGAATCACGTCAGGATCCGTGTTGGTGGGATTAGCCCAGCCGGAGCCATTGTTGGTGTAGTGGTTGACAATGCCGCTGCCGTACGTTACGGTCTCATCCCATTCGTTAGTGAACGCCGCGCTTGCCAGGGTCTCTCCATTCAGGATCAATCCGTTCTCGGCCATGATCGCGGTCAGAGTTTTCTGCCCGGCAGACTGATAATGTGCCCCGGCATATTCCTCCGTCACGGTGACCTCCGCGCCGATCGGGATCGCCTTTTCAAGGGTCAGTTCTTTTGTTCCCGCGCTGGAGAAGGTGATGGATTTAACGTCGCTGTACACTGTTTTCTTGTTTTCGCCATCCCCCATGGTCGCTTCAATGCGGAAGATGAAAAATGCGTCCTCCGGGCCAACCGCTTTGGAAAGCGTTTTGGTAATCTTCAAATCTGCCAGGCGGTCTTCTGCGGTAGGTTTCAGCACCGCTTCCACTTTGTAGATCCATTCGCCGGGAGTCTCGGTTGAAACCGCGCCATCGACTGTGTCCTTATAGGGTACGGTTACCAGCGCCGGCGTATAGATGAAGTTTTTATCATCAGAATGGACAATGCTGGCCAGGGTGTTGGGCGCCCCGTCTTCCCCCTCAATCTCTTTCCAATAATCGCGCTCATCTGTGTGCGCAATCAGCAAATAAAGACCAAGATTGGCGTTTGCAGCCTCCGGCTCTTCCTCCTCCGCTTCACGCTTGCCGACAGACAGGGTTGCCTTTTTCGTCAAGCTCTCCTTTCTGACCAGCGCGGCGGCATCCTGTGCCAGTCTGCTCCAGGTATCGCTGGTGATTTTCTGGTCGGATGCAATCTGTCCAAACCCGCCGAGGACTTCTTTTAATTCTGTCCTCGGTTCTTCCTCCCCGTCGGCAGGAGGCGTCTGGGTCTCAACCCAGAGCGGCAGATCCCGGCATTCCTCTGTAAACGTGAATTCAAAGCGTCCGCCGTTATCCATGCTTACATCCGCTACCTGATAGATGTCCACATATACCTTGACATCTTTCAAAGCCTCTTTCAATTCCTTGTTCGAATCAGACGCGGGCTTTGCCGTAATCGTCGCATCTTCCGCGAAGGCGGCCGGGGCGAGCGCCCAGACAAGGCATGCCGTCAGCAGCAGCGCAAGGAGCCTGCGGCCATATTTCCTTTTCACAATCATCTCCATAGACATTCCTCTTTCTCATGCGACTCCGTGTTACAGGTCAAAGGTGTCGTCAAAAAGGTCGTCCTCCATGCCGGGGATTTTTTTCTTTCTTCGGGTCATGAACAGCATCACGACCAGGAAAATAAACAGCAGCGGGATTCCCACTGCGGGAATGGTCATATAGCGCGGCAGCATGACCGCCTCCGCACTCACTACCAGTTCCCCGGCCTCGTTTGCGACGCGGGTCCCGCGAACCAGCAGACGGTGAGTGTTGATACCATAGGGCGTACAGGTGACCAGCGTACAGTAATCTTCGCCGGGTACGGTGGCGAGATCCGAAACATCCCCGGGTTCCACGATGCGGATTTGATCCACCTCATAGGTGATGGTCTGGTTGAGCACCGTGATGGTGAAGCGGTCTCCCTCCTTGATCCGGTCCAGATCGGTAAAGAGCTTGGCGCTCGGCAGGCCTCTGTGCCCGGACAGCACCGTATGGGTGCTCTCGCCGCCAACAGGAAGCGCGGTCCATTCCACATGGCCCACAGCGATTTGCAGCACAGATTCCTCCGTGGTGTGATAAACTGGAATGTTGACCTTGATGGAAGGGATCTGGATATAGCCCATCAGACCGGTACCGGAGAGGTTCAGGAGATTGTTGTAGGCCTCCATATCCTCGTCCGTCATGGCAAAGGGGTTCTCCTTGTCCAGCAGTGCGCGGTTGTATGCCCGCGCCGCTTCCAGCATGGCTTCCAGCTCTCCGGTGTCGGTCTCCTCCACCTGTTTGGAGTAGGAGGCGATGGCCTGTGTGGAGTGGAAGGAGTTCCACCAGTCGCTGACCGTGGGATACGCCATGATGGCCGCGCCCAGGAACATGATCAGCAGCAGGATCCAGGTGGAGCCGCCGGACTTTTTCTTTTTCTTTTTTTGAAGAGTGGCCGCTTCCGGCGTTTGTACGTTCATACTAAGCTCCAGATGTTGTTTTGCTGCGCTTGGCCGGACGATTGTCCGTTGCTCGCCGCACGCCGCGGGAAGGCGTCAGCTTGTGCGGCAAAGCCCCGGGACGGGTAAACCCGTCCCAGGGGCGAAAATCAGAGGGGATTATTTGTCGTTGTCGACACGCTTCTTGGTCACAAGCAGGACACCGCCGACGACCAGGAGCAGACCGCCGACCACGTAGAAGATGGTGGTGCCGATGCCGCCGGTGCTGGGCAGCTCAGTGCCGGCCATGTTGACAATGTTTTCGCTCTGGGAGAGATTCTCGACGCTGTAGTTGCCCGCGGCAATGGTGATTGCAGGAATCTTTCTTGCCTCGTTGTAGCCGGCGGGAACCGTCTTCTCCACCAGGGTGTAGGTGCCATTGGCAAGGCCGGTGAAGGTAATCTTGGCAACCTTCTCGGTCTTGTCGCCGACGGTCTCCTCTTTTACCTCGGTGATGTACTCGGTCGCATCCTCAACGCTGTCAACCCAGACAACACCTGCGGGCTGTGCGTCCTTGGCCGGGACATAGTCGCTTGCGCCCTCAGTTCCCTGAGCGGGAACGGCCTCAACCGCTTCTGCATTGAACTTGTAGTACTTGCCATCGGCATTCTTCAGAACAAAGCCGGCCCCGGCAAGGGCTGCGCTCTTGTCGTCAACCTTGAAGACGGTGATCTCAGCGGTCCAAACCTTGGACTGGTCCTCGGTATAGTCCTTTACAGTCTTGTGGCCCCATTCGAGTCTGGCAGAGTTGTCATTGCTGTTGGAAGCCACAACAGCATCCTTGTTCAGCGTTGCGGTGTATTCGATCGTGATCGTCATATCGGCAGAGATAGTATTCAGATAGGCATTTGCAAAGCTGACGGTAATGACCTGACCGGTGACGTCGACAGTGTAGTCAACTCCCTCCTGAGCGGCCTCTCCGGCCTTTACGGCCTTTACGGAGACAGCGCTTGCAGCAGGAGGAGTCAGTCCGGCCGCAAGGGTATCGGTCACGACGTAGTTCTCAGCGCCGGGCTTGGCCCCGATCGTCAGCTTGTAAGTAATGGTGTCGCCGATCTGAGCGATCGCATGCTCATTGGCGCCTTGGCCAACGTCGGCCATTTCGGCGGATGCAGCCTCTCCCTCACCGGTGACATTGGAGATACTGCCGTGGGAAACCGCGGTGATTACCTTATCCAGCGTGGGGGGGTTGTTCTTGTCCTGAACGGTCACGTTGGGATTGTTGCTGTCCACGCTGACAAAGGAACCGAGGGAGGAGTCCACAAAATAGTAGCCAAAAGGCAGATCCGCCCACTTGACTTCCGTTTCAGCGGAAGCGGCAGTGATGGGATCTTTCCCAGCCACTTTCACGCCGAACGCACGGGCCCAAGCCATAGCATCGGCGTCCTTGGCCCACTGGGCGTTCACACCGTCAGCCGCGACAACATAGCCATTTTCGACTTTGAACCACTGGCGCACTTTGCTTTCGGAAACCTTGTACTTCAGAGCATCTTCGTCCTTGCCTTCGGGGAGTGTGTACGTGACAGCAATCATGTTTCCATCGTCATCAAAGCTCATTCTTGCATCAAAGAGCTTATAGAGCGTATAGGTCTGGCCAACGTTCGGAGAAGCAACCTGCACAGAACCGCTGGTCGGCTGGGCGACCGGCTCATCGTCAGTTGCATACGCAGTCAGGGAACCAAGGGAGATGACCAGCACCGCCGCGAGAAGGAATGCAAGAAATTTCTTCACCTGTTTCATTTTCATTACCTCTTCCTTTTCATCAATATTCGGATGCCCGCTGCCGGACTTACGGAGCGCCGTCGGGGCGTCTCGTGTTCTCTTGCCTTTGTGTCTATATTAAAACACATCCAGCATCAAGAAAGCAATCAATAAATCGACAAAAAATGGAACTATGATGGTTTTTATTGTCTGTAAAAAAATTGGACTTCCTATCCGATTGCAAAACGGAATCGCCATATATGGGTCTTGGCCTGTCCCGCAACCGTCAGCGTTGAGACGGGTACAAGGCAGGCCAAGCTCAAGAAGCACATAGGCGCGGCAAGCCGGTGCTTTCAACGCTCTTGCGCACAAAACTCTATTGAATTGTCCTCCGCGATAAGCGCCCGCCTGATTGTCCGCCGGTTACTTAACAGTACCAAAAGCGTTCAGCGGCCACACGCGCCACAAAAGGCGCCCCACAACGGCATCGTCGCTGATGCATCCAACGGTGCTGTTTCGGCTGTCCACGCTGGTCAGCCGATGATCCCCCATGACGAAGCACTTTCCGTCCGGGACCTGATACGGGAAGCCGATGTTGCATTCTCCGAGCGCTTTCTCTTCCAGATAGGGTTCCTCCAACTGAACACCGTTGACGTAGACGTTACCGTCGCTGTCAATATCCACCCAGTCTCCGGCGTATGCGATCACGCGTTTGACCAGAATGCTGTTGTTGAAATAAAAGGCGATGACGTCTCCGGTCCTGTAGGCGTGATCGTTGACTGTGACCACGATGTCCTTGTCCTCCAGCGTCGGGGACATGGATTCACCGCTGATCTGCAAAACCGGCAGCAACAGCACAGAAAGGATCACCGCGACCGCCATCACGACCAGCAGGGAGTAAATGGTACTCCGCAGTGTCCTGCCGTAATTCTTTCTGTAGCGTTCCTTCTTCAGCGCCTCTTCCAGCTGTTCGGCGGTAGGAAACCATATTTCGTTTTCTTCCATGTGGTCCCCCACCCTTCTGCTTCTGATTTAATCCTTCGGACCTACCAATGACCAGATCCTCGTCCAGAGCTCCCGGATCTCATTGTCGCGCTGTTCCAGCTTGGAATTGAGCTCCTGGATTTCTCTCTCCTGATCCAGCGTATCCGCCTGAACCGGGGCGGCCTGCGCAAAACCGGCTTTCAGTTCGGCAAACTGTTCCCTGATGATCGTCTCCAGATTGTCGCGTTCCGAAGTCATGCGGCAGATGGAATCCAACTGAGCCTCCTTGGCGTTCAGCTGTTCCACCAGCTTCCGGTTCTTCTCGTTGAAATCGTCTATCAGCAGATCCAGATCGCCGAGCGATTCCACCGGCTGCCTTTCATTGAGTACATCCAGTTTCTCTTTGCAGCGCTTGAGCTCGCTTTCCTTCTGCGCAAGCTGCGCCTTCAGCTCTCCGATCTCGCCGTTGAGCTCGCCCACCTGCTGCAGAAGGGAGGCGTTCTCCTTTTGCAGCGTGATGAAATGCTCGTCAGACTGGGGAGCCCCCTGCAGTCTGTTATCCAGTTCTTCCTGTTTCTCCTCAAGGAGTTTGTCTTTATCGTCAAGGCGTTTTTTCAGCTTTTCCAGCAGCGCGTCCTTTTCGTTCAGCCTGCCCTTGAGCCGCTCGATGGTCTCGTCCTTTTCATCGAGCTTCGCCTTCAGCCGGTCAATACTTGCGGTGTTTTCTTCTGCCGTTGTCGTCATCTCGCTGACGATTGTTTTTTGCCGCGTGAGCTCCTTGCTCTGGGCCAGCATCAGCTTCAGCAGGTCTTCGCGGGATAGTTTATGTAAGTCCTTATCTGTCATATGTCCCCTTCTTTCGCTTGATTGTGGGAAGCATGCATTTCTGTTTAACACAATACCATGGGCACAAACAAATCACAATATCGCGTCGGGGAAATCTTCACATTTTTCACATAGCCATTTGAACAGATGCGGCATCAAAAGAGAAATCTATCGAAGATCGTTTTTCCCGGAACAGCGGCACGTCCGTTTACCGTACATGATAATCCTATTTTGATTTATTATAGCGCTTGCTCATTTTTGTTTCAACTACTTTTCGGAATTATTTGGCAGAAAGCGCTGAAAGGTGTCAATCCAAAAGCGGATTGACACCTTTCCATTCCGTGAGATGGGTGGTTTTACTCCTTGCCAAGTACTTTGTAATCCTGTGCTTCCACAGCGGCCTTCAGGATTTCAAAGTCCACGCTGCCGGTGACAACTGCGGTTCCCTTCTCATGGCTGACGACAGCGCTCTCCACGCCTTCGACGGCCTCCAGGGCCTTCTTAACACGGGCTTCGCAGTGCGGGCACATCATACCTTCAATCTTCATGGTCGTGATCATCGTTGTTTCCTCCTCAGTATTTTGAATTTGTATGGTTTGACTTGCCAGATTCTTTATTCTCGGTTTATCATGGCTCGCGTCATGGACCTTGATGAGATTCAGCCGCAGAGCGTTGGATACCACGCAGAAGCTGGACAGGCTCATAGCCGCAGCGCCCAGCATGGGATTGAGCGTCAGGCCCGCCCACACGAAGACGCCAGCTGCCACCGGGATGCAGATGGCATTGTAGAAGAACGCCCAGAAGAGATTCTCATGGATATTGCGCAGCGTCGCCCGGCTGAGCCGTATGGCAGCGGAGACATCCAGCAGGCTGCCGTGCATCAGCACCACGTCCGCCGCGTCCACCGCAATGTCTGCGCCGGCGCCGATAGCAATACCAATATCAGCTCGCGTGAGGGCGGGCGCGTCGTTGATCCCATCGCCCACCATGGCCACCTTGCCGTATTTGGAAAGAGCGCGTATGGTGCTCTCCTTTCCGTCAGGCAACACGCCCGCGATCACCTGATCGACACCGGCCTGACGGCCGATGGCATCGGCGGTGCGCTGGTTGTCGCCGGTGAGCATCACAACCTTGACGCCGAGATTTTTCAGCTCCTGAATGGCCTGGGCGCTGTCCGGCTTCATCACATCAGCCACGGCAATGACGCCCAGCAGCTTTCCGTCCAGGGCAAAGAGCAGCGGCGTCTTTCCCTCTCCGGAGAGCGTGTCACACCTGTTCTGCAGCGTTTGAGGAATGTCAGCTAGTCCGCCGATATACTTCCGGCTCCCGCCGATCAGCGTGCTCCCATTGAGCGAAGCTCTAAGTCC
Source organism: uncultured Eubacteriales bacterium (assembly GCA_900319835.1). Next base: position 30,381 of record ONPY01000010.1, read on the forward strand.
GTTGCCGGGCAGCGCTTTGAACTCTGTCACGCTCGCGGGGACAAGGCCCTGCTCCGCCGCATAGGCCATCACTGCGCTTGCCAGCGGATGTTCGCTCATCGCTTCAAGCGAAGCCGCGGCAGAGAGCAGCTGCTGCTCAGTGCAGCCCTCCGCAGGGATCAAATCTGTCACCCGGGGCGTACCTGCCGTGATGGTTCCGGTCTTGTCCAGCGCCACCACATCCACGCGTCCTGTCTCTTCCAACGCGGCCGCGGTCTTGAAGAGGATCCCCTGCTTGGCGCCCACGCCGTTGCCTACCATGATGGCCACCGGCGTTGCCAGTCCCAGTGCGCAGGGGCAGCTGATCACCAGCACGGAGATACCGCGCGCCAGCGCAAATCCGATGTCCTTACCACAGAGCAGCCAGACCACGGTTGTCGCCAAGGCGATGGACATGACCACCGGGACAAACACACCCGAGACCTTGTCCGCGACCTTCGCGATCGGCGCTTTCGTCGCCGCGGCATCGCTGACCATGCGGATAATCTGGCTGAGCGTTGTATCCTCTCCCACGCGGGTCGCTTCGCAGCGGATAAAGCCCACCTGGTTGACCGTGGCCGCAGAGACCAGGTCCCCCGGCTCCTTGTCCACTGGAATACTCTCGCCTGTCAGTGCGGATTCATCCACAGCGCTGGTGCCCTCCAGAACAACCCCGTCCACCGGAATATTCTCCCCCGGCCGCACGACAAAAATATCACCCTTTTTCACGTTCTCAATGGGGACGGTTTTCTCTTCCCCCTTGATCACAAGCGTCGCCGTTTTAGGCGCGATCTTCATCAAACCCTTGAGCGCGTCGGTGGTCTTGCCCTTGGAGCGCGCCTCCAGCATCTTGCCCACCGTGATCAGAGTCAGGATCATGGCGGCGGATTCAAAGTAGAACTCATGCATCCAGGCCATGGCGGCCTCTGAGCCTCCGCTGACTTGTGCCCCGGTCATACGAAAGAGCGAATAGGTGCTGTAGACAAAGGCCGCGCTGGAGCCCAGCGCCACCAGCGTATCCATATTGGGCGCTCGATGGAGCAGGCCCTTGAAGCCGCTGATAAAAAACTTCTGGTTAATCACCATGACCGTGATGGCCAGCAGCATCTGTATCAGGCCCATGGCCACATGGTTCCCGACCAGGAAGGCGGGCAGCGGCCAGCCCCACATGCTGTGTCCCATAGAGACATACATCAGCAGCAGCAGGAAACCAAGGGAGGCGAAAAGTCTCCGTTTCAAAACCGGCGTGTCGCGGTCTGCCAGTGCATCCTCATCGGCAGAGGCCGCTTTTTCCGCCCCCTTGAGACTGGCACCGTAGCCGGCAGCTTCCACAGCGGCAATGATGCTCTGATCGTCCGCCGTCCCCTCAACACCCATGGAGTTGGTCAGCAGGCTGACGGAGCAGGCTTCAACGCCCGGCACGCCGGACACCGCTTTTTCTACCCGGGCGGAGCACGCGGCGCAGCTCATGCCGGTCACATTATATTGTTTCACAGTGGTTCACCCTCTCACTTCATCAGCTTCTGGAGCGTCGCAAGCAGCTCGTCAACGATCTCGTCATTCCCGGCACGGACGTCGTTGACCACGCAGGAACGAATGTGATTGGAGAGCAACTCCCGGCTGAAGGCGTTGAGCGCGGCATTGGCCGCCGCAGCCTGTGCCAGAATATCGGGACAATAGGCGTCACGCTCCAGCATCCCGCGGATGCCGCGGATCTGCCCCTCAATGCGGCTTAGCCGATTGACTAGCTTTTTATACTCCTCGGGAGATCGGTTTTTTGTTTTGTGGCAGCAGCATTCTTTTTCGTTTTTCTCTTCATCCATTTCACAAGTCCCCCCTCTCTGTCGTCGCCATTATATACCCCCATGGGGTATATGTCAAGTCTAAAAGCAGCCGCCTTTTTTCCGGGCGGCTGTTCTTCATCTCTATAGGTTTCGGGATCCCCGGTCTCAGGGATAGTATACCTCAAAGGGCTGGGAGATCAAAACCTTCTCATTGGTAACGCCGTTGTTCTCCGCTGCCGCACTGAGCTCATAGACATAGCTGCCCGGCTCAAGTCTGCCAAAGGTCAGCACAGCGTTGACCGTTCCCGCAATGCTGCAGTACGGGGCATAGGGGTAATCAATGCACTCCTGTCCTTCGACCACATTGCCGTCCGCATCCAGGATGACGCCGCGAACGAATGTGATCATGCCCTTGTCGGTAGTGATTTCTCCGAGCAGTTCCTGTATCGAATATTGCGACATGTTCTGCGGGAGCGTTTCATTTTCAATGCTCAGATGCGGGGTATTCACATCCTCCGGCTCCGGGGTGGGGACCGGCGTCGGTTCGGGCGCAGGCTCCGGGGTGGGCTCCGGCGTGGGTTCCGGGGTCGCTGCGGGCGTTGGCTCCGGTGTCACAGTGGGGCTGGGGGGCGGCGTTTCGGTCACCGGCGTGGGCAGTGGCGGCAGCGTGATCCGCGTGAGTCTGCTGCAGCCACAGAGAAGCAGGCAGCAAACAGCAAGCAGGATAACAGCGATGCGATTTATTTTCACATTCCTCATGTTGACTCTCCCTAAACAAAGTAGTCTACATTATAGCGGGTCTTCTCTCAAAAAGCAACAAAAAAGCGGACCTTCACAAAAAACTTGGGAAAGTCCGCTATACCCTTGTCAGTGTCAGACCAGCGGAATCAGGAGCTTTTCACCGGCGGAAATCTTCGCAAGATCCTTGCCGCCGTTGTAGGATTCCAGCTTGGAAAGATTCTTGTAGTAATCCACGCCGTAGCCCGTGATAATATCATAGGCGGTCTCTCCGCGCTGCATCACATGTGACATGACTGTGGTGTACACGTCGGTCTTGAGATTCTCCGCTGTCGTTGGAAGCAAGTAAATCGCGCCCACATAGAGCAGGTCCAGATTCTCCACGCCGTTGAGGGACTTGATGTCCTCCACATAGTTCTCAAAGCGCAAGCCCCAAAGCCAATAGACATGGGCAATGGTATCACCCTTTTCGATCACGTAGGGAATCACATAGTATTCCACTTTGTCGGAAGTGGAAATCACATTCTGGGTCGATGCGGCGCTCATCTTGGAAGGGAGCTTGATGGTGTCCCCCGCGCGCAGGAAGCTGAGCTGGCTCTCCAGATCCATCCCGTTGAGAACCATGATGGCGTTCTTTTCCGTCTCGTAATCCAGGCCGTTTGCCTTGCACAGACTGTAAACCGTGTCGCCCTTCTGAAGCGTGACCGTAAAATAGTCGGACGCTGCATAGGCGGCCGAACCGATCCCGCTGAGCAGTGCGGCCAGCAGGCAAACGCACAAAATCACACGGAACAGACGTTTTTTCATCCAGGCTCGACCTCCTTCTATATTTAGTGATTATAAAATACCACAAGAAATAAATTATGTAAAGCGAATTATTATTTTCATGAATATTCAACAAGTTCGCCCTCCATTCTCTCGTCATTTTGCACAAATGCGTAAAGTACCATATTTAGTGGCAGAATTGGGATCTTCATCGCGTATCTTGAACTTGAGTCTCTTCTTCCGGAGAACGTCTCCCTTTATCTGGGATTTACGTTCGACTCTTTTGTAATGCATTTGTAACGTTTCGTAGGAATATATTCATTGTTATGGAAACTGCGCAACATAAAAGGGCCCTGACTTCCATCACAAGATCTTGTGACGGAAGGCAAAGGCTGCCAAGCCGTTTTATCTGAGCCAAAGGAAACACTTGAATTCTGTGCGAAAATGAGATATACTTTGCAGCAGCACGCCGGTGTGATGGAATGGTAGACGTAGCGGATTCAAAATCCGCCGATGGCGACATCGTGTGGGTTCGAGTCCCACCACCGGCACCATGGCGAGTGTTCTTATAGCATTTGAAAGGCTGTAAGAACACTCGCCTTTCTTTATGTGTCATATAGCGATTTGGCATGGGGCGTAGTTGACGACTACGCCTTTTCTCGTATTCACGGACACCTGCGGGGCGGGTAAAGGGAACACATCGGGAATGAAGATCGCTCCCACACAGTTGTAATGAATGGTCAACCTCTGTTCCCACTTGCCGTCGATCTTCTCCGCCTGATGGACCTCGATGCGCTCGATCAGCTCATTCAGCATCCTGGGCGTCAGTTTCTTGGCCCGTGTGTATTTGCGGACGGTGGAGATGAACATATCAGAAGTCATGGCCCTGCTGCCCAGCGCGTCCATTTCGGAGCGGAGCGCCTTGATCTTTTCAGCAAGCTCCTTCTGCTCCTGTTCATACCGGCGGGACATTTTGGCAAAACGGTCGTCGCTGAGCTTGCCGGAAACATTGTCCTCATAGATACGCTCAAACAATCCATCCAGTTCTTCGTCACGGGCTTGCAGCGACGCAAGCTCTTTTTGTTTCAGCCTGCGGCCAAGCTCCACGCTTTCCTGGGTGCTGCCCATCACCGCTTTTACGAAATCGTCCTCATAGTGACTGGCAAACTTCGTCAGCCGCTTGATCTCACCAAGCACCACCTGTTCCAGAAAGTCCACCCGGACATAATGGGTAGAGGTACAGGTCCCCCGGTTGCCCTTATAGTTGGAACAGTTGAAATACTTGATATCGGGGTTGCCCTGGTTGAAATGGAAGTGGAGGTTATTGCCGCAATCGGCACACACCAGCAGACCGGAAAACATATTGCGTTCCCCATCGTTGGTACGGCGCTTGCGTATCTTTCCTCGCTTCTGCTGGACCTGCTCCCACATGGCACGGTCAATGATCGGCTCATGCACATCCTTGAAAATGACCCAGTTTTCACGGTCATTCTCAATCCGCTTTTTGTTCTTGTAGGATTTGGAATAGGTCTTGAAGTTGAGGATATCGCCGCAATACTCCTGCAGGGACAGTATCTTTGTGATGGTGGAGCTGTTCCATTTCGTCGGAGGCTGCTGCTTGCCTTTTCCGGGCCTCTTGATGCCCTTCTGGAGCCAATAGGCCCGCGGGGTGAGGATACCTTCCCGCTCAAGCTGGGCGGCGATCTGCTCCGTCCCAAGCCCGTCCAGGGTCATGCCGTAAATGTGTCTGACCACCTGGGCCGCTTCATCGTCCACGATCCAACGCTTAGGATTGTCGGGGTCTTTGATGTACCCGTAGGGAGGTTGTCCCATCGGCTCACCGGCGTTCCCCTTGATCTTGTTGCTGATACGGCGCTTCTTGCTGATATCGCGTGCGTACCATTCGTTGAACAAATTGCGGATCGGAGCCAGCTCATTTTCACCTTCGGCGGTGTCGATGTTGTCGGATACCGCCACCAGGCGGATGTCATGTTCCGGGAAAAATTCCTCGGTCAATCGTCCGACCTCTATGTAGTTGCGGCCCAGACGGGAAAGGTCCTTTACGAACACGGCAGCAGCGCGTCCTTCTTCAAGCTGACGGATCATCTCCACAAAACCGGGGCGGTCCATCGTGACGCCTGAAATACCATCATCCAGGAAATGCACCAGGTTGGTATAGCCTTTCTCCTTTGCCACTTTGGTGAGGAGCTTCTTTTGGTTGCCAATGCTATAACTCTCACCTTCCAGATTATCGTCACGGGAAAGCCTCTCATAGAGGAAGGCCGTCACGTCACGGGATTTTTTGTTGTTCGACTGTCTCATTAGTCCTCCTTTCCGGGAACAGCCGGACAACTTTTTTCTCGCACGATATCTTCATGCTTATATTATACCGCGCCCAGCGATCCCTTGTCAGCCGGTTTTGATAGGTTATCTGCTATTTTCACAATCCGCCTGCATAAGACGAAGAAGGATCGCCCCAAGCGTATTTGCGTTTTCCTTTTTGAATACCGGCTGTACGACAAACGACCTGCCTTCGATATGGTAGGTCGTTCTTTCCTCCAGAGGACTTTGATTAATATGTTCATGATTGCCTTCAGGCAATTTCTTTTCTTGCATAGTTTTCCCCTTTCAGTAACATACAAAATGAAAACCGAATAGGCAAACACGGATGGCTGTTGGCACAGCTCCACGGGAGTCTCACCCCGGCCCATGCTGATGGGTGCGGCACGCAATGCTTTGTGGGCGTTCAACGCGCGAGTATCTTTGACCTGCCTGTATGTCGTCGCCCGCAGGCTGCCACGCCTGCTTTGCGGCCTGATGTGGATCGCTCGCTCAAAGAGAGGTCATGGCGCACCGGCCGTATGGCTCGATACAGAACAGAATGTATCCGTCTGCCTTATACTGCACCGGCGGCCTCCCACCGGGCTTTCTTTGTCAAAGAGCATGGAACTTCATTGCCGGACCGTTGGAGCAAGGAAAGGGAGAGAAACATGCTCCGCAGGTTTTAGGCCGGCAACACCTTAAAGCCCGTTACGATGCTGTGGATCAGCTTCGTTTCCAGCCTGAGCCGCATATCTTCATCGACATACAGGTATGTATTCCCGTATTCGTCCTTCAGCGGCCTGGTGGCAAGAGCCCGGATGTACTTCTGATAGTGAGCGACCACGGCGGCAAGGGCGTCCTCGTCGCCGTTCACGGCTGCCAGGATCACAGGCACCGGGATCGGTTTCACTTGTCCGTCCATTCAAATCCCTCCTTCATCAGATACTCGCGTAATTCTTTCAGCGTGGTAAGCCGCCGTTTGGATACAGTCTGATGGACGACGTTCAGCTTCTCGCTGATCTCGCGGTCCGTCATACCCAGGAAGTAGGACAGCAGGATCACATCCCGCTTATCCTCCGGCAACTGTGCCAGAGCGTCGGCCAGAAGATCGCCGGTCACAACAACCGGGAGCCCCTGCACTTCAAAAACATGCTCGTCCATGAAATGCTTGTCCCAGGTGGCGGTCTGCTCCAGCTCGGAAGCTGTCAGCTCGCCCAGGGATTTTTCCCGGTCCCGGAGTCGGGTATATTCACGCTGAATATACCGGGCCTCATTCTTCAAAACCTTGACACAGAAAGCGCCAAACTGATTTTGAATACGCTGCTCATAGGAGTCTTTCATTTTCTCACCTCCCTTTGCGCCGCACGGGTGCGGGGTGGTGATCTCCTCCCTTTCGCCTCAGTAATGCAAGGCTTGCGATTTTGGCAACCGCGAGCGGGAAGAAATTTTTATGAAAGGCTCCGCTGTATGGCGAAGGCTCGCATAAACAACAAAAAGCGCCTGTCTGCAAAACGCAGACAGGCGCAAATGAACTATTAAACGCTTTTATGTAATCATACAGTTCATACTCATGAGCAAAATGTGCCCCGGTGGTGACCGGGCTTTTTTTGAAAGGTTAGGGGGATGGAAAAGGAAAAAGGACACGGCGATACCTCCCGGACACCGCCGTATCCTTAAAAAAGGGCGACTTTAATACACCCCCCGTATTCTCATTTTTTGAAAACGGCGGCCTTGATGTATTCAAAACCGCCATCTGTTAGACATAAAATGGGCATGGAAAATAGTCTGCCAAGCAGCGGTTTTTTTCTT
>ONPY01000097.1 GCA_900319835.1 uncultured Eubacteriales bacterium
GCACTAATAATTATATTTTTGGTTGCCTTCTTTTAGGCGAAGTGTTAATATTTATAGTATGGTGAGAGAGTTGATCGCAGGTACGGGAATACTCCCGACGATGAAGCCGTTGGATCTGCCAAAGAAGGAGACTGCCGCCGCGCCCGAGGCCGCCGCCGCGCCAGCCGCAGAGGAGGTCATCGACTTTTCCAAGGTGGAGATCGAGCCGCTCTTTGCCGATCTGGTGGACTTTGAGACCTTTTCCAAATCCGATTTCCGCGCCGTCAAGGTGCTCTCCTGCGAGGCGGTAAAGAAGTCCAAGAAGCTGCTGAAGTTTACCCTGGACGACGGCAGCGGCGTGCCGCGTACCATCCTCAGCGGCATCCACGCTTACTATGAGCCGGAGGAACTGGTGGGCAAGACTTGCCTTGCCATCACCAATCTGCCGCCCCGGGCTATGATGGGTATCGACTCCTGCGGTATGCTGATTTCCGCCGTGCACCATGAAAACGGCGAGGAGCGTCTGCACCTGCTGATGCTCGATCCCCATATCCCCGCCGGGGCCAAGATGTACTGATTTCGAACAACCGTGAGCCCGCTGAGCATTCAGCGGGCTCTTTGAAAAAGGAGGAGGTGAAGGAGCGTGGACGAGGACGTTCGTCTGGCACGGTGCCTTGCCGAGGAAGTGGACCGAGCCGGCGGGACGGCTTATTTCGTCGGCGGCTGTGTGCGGGATGCGCTGCTCGGTCGGGAAAACAAGGATCTTGATCTGGAGATCCATGGGGTCCAAGCGGAAAAGCTGGAAGAGATTCTGGACGGACTCGGGGAGCGGGTCACCATGGGCGCGAGCTTCGGCGTCATGGGGTTGAAGCACGCGCACCTGGACATTGCCATACCGCGCTCTGAAACCGCTACCGGCAGAGGCCATAAGGACTTTTCTGTGTTTGTCGACCCCTTTCTCGGCGAGGAAAAGGCGGCCTCCCGCCGGGATTTTACAATCAACGCCCTGATGCAGAACGTACTCACCGGCGAGATCCTGGATTTTTACGGCGGCAGGGAGGACCTCGAAAAGGGTCGTATTCGGCACGTCAACCCCGCATCCTTTGGGGAGGACCCGCTGCGAGTTTTCCGGGCGGCGCAGTTTGCCGCGCGCTTCGGCTTCACCGTGGCGCCGGAGACGGTGGAACTCTGCTCCACAATGGCGGTGGACGCACTGGCGGGAGAGCGTGTGCTGGGGGAACTGGAAAAGGCCCTGCTGAAGGCGCGGCGGCCCTCGGTTTTCTTTGAGATCCTGCGGCGGATGGGTCAGCTCTCCGTCTGGTTTCCGGAGCTTGAAGCGCTGATCGGCGTTCCGCAGAACCCGACACACCACCCGGAGGGGGACGTCTGGACGCACACGATGCAGGTGCTGGACGAGGCGGCCGCCCTGCGGGAGCAGACCAGCGTGTCGCTGGGCTTTCTGCTCTCCGCCCTGTGCCACGATTTCGGAAAGGCGGAGACCACCGAACTGGTGCGGGGGAGCCTGCACGCCTATGGCCACGAGCAGGCAGGCCTGCCGCTGGCGGAGCGCTTTCTGCAGCGCATGACACAAAGCCAGAAGCTGCATGCCTATGTGCAGAACATGGCGCTGCTGCACATGGAGCCCAACAAGCTGGCGGCGGCAGGCGCGAAGAGCAGGAGCTTCATGCGGCTCTATGACCGCTCCTGCTGCCCGGAGGATCTGCTGCTGCTGGCCCGCGCGGACTTTATGGGGCGACAGGGGACACCGGAGGCGCGCGAGGCGCTGGAGCGGGAATATGTCCCCATTGAGCAAACCCTGCGGGAGATGCTGGCGCTCTACCGGGAACGGATGTGTCAGCCGACTGTGACGGGCAGGGATCTGATTCAGGCGGGGTGCCGGCCGGGGGAGGATTTCGGCGAGGCCCTGGACTATGCCCACAAGCTGCGCCTGGCGGGACTACCCTTCGATCAACAGCTGAAACAGACGCTCGGGTATCTCATCTCGCTGCGAAAGAAGAGAGAAAAAAGTGGGAATACCATCTGAACGATTTGCACCCTGCCGGTTTGGCAGGGTGCTTTCTGTCATTGCACAATGAAAAAAAGTGTGCTAAACTGGAAAAAAACAAATGGAGAGAGCGCAATGGCGATGGCGGCGTGCTGTGTGCCCTGCCTGCTGGAAAAGCAGAGACTGGCGTGCGGCGATGAGGAATACCTGGCGGAGGTCAGGCATATCGTGGAAAACCGGCGGGACTGTGACAGCCCGCCTTATTTGGTGTACCTGTTTCAGCAGGCCTATGAGCGGCGTTTCGGGAAGGGCTCGCCCTACGGCGCCGTAAAGAAGCAGTACAACAACCTGGTGCTGGCCATGGAGCATGCGATCCGCGGGCAGGGAAGACATATATTCTATTCTTTTCTATGCAAGTGCGAGCTGTTTACCCGGAGATTTCAGGTTCCAAAATTCAGCGGCGTTTTTGCCGAGGAATGGAAATAAAAACAGACGCTGACAGGCGGCCCCGACACGGGACAGGCCGGGCCATATACAGGAGGTAAGCGCATGGACGAAGAAAAATTGGCCCCCATTGGGATTATCGGCGCTATGGACGAGGAGCTGGCCATGCTCAAGGCTGCGGCGCACGCGGCGGATTGCCAGACGCTGGCGGGGATGGATTTCTGCAGGGGAAAGCTCGGCGGCAGGGATGTGGTCATTGTCAAAAGCGGCATCGGAAAGGTCAACGCCGGCATCTGCGCACAGCTTCTGATCACTTGCTTCGGCGTGTGCCGGATCATCAACACCGGTGTGGGCGGCGCGCTGGACCAAAGACTCAACATCGGGGATGTGGTGATTTCCACCGATGTGGTGCAGCATGACTTCGACGTCAGCCCCATCGGCTTTGCCAGGGGCGAGGTCCCATATACGGGCCTCACGGCGTTCCCGGCCGATGACGTGATGCGTAAAGATGCCGCTGCCGCTGCGCGCGATGCCGCGGCGGGCTCCCTGGTGCTGGAGGGGCGCGTCTGCTCCGGCGACCAGTTCATTGCCTCCCGCAATCAGAAGCAGGCCATTTTGAACACCTTCGGCGGCCTTTGCTGTGAGATGGAGGGCGGCGCTGTGGCGCAGGTCTGCTGGCTCAACCATGTGCCCTTTGTGATTATCCGCGCCATTTCAGACAGGGCCGATCACGCGGAGGAGATCAATTACACAGCCTTTGCCGGTCTCACGGCACGGCGCAGTGCGGCCACTGTCCGTGCCATGATCGAGCATGAGGCCTGATAAGCCGGGACTGGCCATACGCCTTCTGGCTCTGTTGCTCCTGTGTCTGCTGCTGTCACTGCTGATCTGGATGCGGACACTGCCGGTCCCGGAGAAACGCCCTCTAGAAAGCCTGACTGTGGAAACAGCAGGGCCCGTTCCGCTCCCGATTTTAAGCACAGAACCGGCGCAGACGCCTGCGCCTGAGAGCCCCGCGCCGACTGTGGCAGCACCGGCGGGCGCGCCGTTGGTGTACACGGAGGAGAGCTACCGGCTTGTCAGTGACCTGGTCTATACCTATGCCGCGCGGCAGCAGGAGGGTGAACCTGAGATTCAAGAGGGGCTGAGCCGCCTGAAGGAGACGGATCCCCGGCTCGGCGCCGTGTGGGAGGAGATTATGAAGCTCTGGGACGATGTCAACACAGAGCTCGTTGTCTCGGCCGAGATCCCGGAGGGACTTGCTGAGGATGAGAGCCTCTGCATTGTGGTATTGGGTTTTCAGCTCCATGCCGACGGCAGTATGGCCGAGGAGTTGCTGGGCCGCTGCAGGACAGCCCTTGCCTTTGCCGAGCGCTATCCGCGCTCCCGCATCGCTGTGACCGGCGGCGGAACCGCCTATCAGAACCGAACGGCGACCGAGGCCGGTGTCATGGCCCAATGGCTGCGCGAGCAGGGAGTGGAGCCGGAACGGATCCTGGTGGAGGACCGCTCCCTCACCACGGCAGACAACGCCGTCTTTACCTGTGAATTGCTGCGGCGGAGTGCGCCCGGAGTCAGGATGCTCGCCATCGTCTCCAGCGATTACCACCTGCCCTTAGGCGTACTGCTCTTTGAGGAAAAGGCGATCCTGCTCGGGGCGGAGGAAGGGGAGCAGCCCTTCCATGTTGCGGCCTGCGCTGCCTGGGACACCCAGGGGCAGTTTCGGCCTGACACGCCCATGGAGCAAAGGGCCTATCTCTGGAGTGTGGCCGACCCGCGCTATTGAAAGACAGATGATGAAAAGACTCCCGGCGCTGTTCTGCGCCGGGAGTCTTTTCGGTATACCGCGGTTTAGTCGATATGGACCAGCTTTTCCATCAGGTCTGCCGCTGAGACGTTCGGGTTGTGGTAGTGCTCGCGCACATCGGTGATACGGCCGAGGGAGATGGCACCCTTGGGGCAGTACTGCAGGCAGCTCAGACACTGTACGCAGTCGGTGCCAAAGTCGGGGCGGCCGGATTTCATGTTGATGTTCCCGCGGGGACAGAGTCTGGCGCACTGGCCGCAGCCGATGCAGGCGACGCTGACGGCAAAGCCCTTGGCCTTCAGCGCGGCGATCTTGGGCCAGGCGGCGTTCTCGGCGGCGTTGAAGCCGCTGCGCGGCGGGATGGCATCGGTTTTCACGCCGGAGAGCACATCGCCCGCGATGGCTTTGGCCAGGGTCTCCGCGCGGCGCTGGGCCTTTTCGGGGCTCATGGGCGGCACCATCATGGTGTGGGGGAAGAGCCAGATGCAGCTGCACTGGTGCGTGACAGTTTTCCAATAATCCAGCTTGACCAGCTTGTTGAGCTCATACAGGCCGGTGCCCGCATAGCTGGAGGACTGGCTGACGGCGAAGGTGTAGGCGCCGGGGCGGATCGTGAGGAGCTTGACGTGCTCCAGAAAATCCACAGGCGCGCCGCCGCCGTAGCAGGGAAAGACAAAGCCAACACGCTCAGCGTCCCCGGTGTCGGTCAGCGCGGGGTAGTTTCGGAGGCTGACAAGGTCGGTGTCGCCCAGAACCGAGGCGATGTTTCTTGCCATATCCAGACAGTTGCCGGTGCCGGAGAAATAGAAGATGATGTTTTTACTCATGGCGGATGCTCCTTTTCGATATTAGTGAAAGTGTTTTTGCGGTGATTGCTTCGGCAAATCAGACCATAGCCTGCAGATAGGCTTCGGCCTGCGCCGCGGTATTGGCCAGATACCGGATGACCTCCACCGGGTATGCACCCACGGCGGTCTCCCCGGTGACCATGACGGAGGCGGTGCCGTCACAGACGGCGTTGAAAATGTCGCTCACCTCGGCGCGGGTCGGCACGGCGCTGTGCTCCATGCTGGCAAGCATCTGGGTGACCACCATAAAAGCACGGCCATGGGCGCGGCATTTTGCGGCGATCTCCTTCTGTAACCGGGGAAGCTCCCAGAGCGGCATGGCATTTCCCAGATCGCCTCTGGCGATGACGATCTCGTCGCAGGCGGGGATCAGTTCCTCCAGATTGGCCACACCCTCCAGATTCTCGATTTTGGCAAAGAGACGGATGTCATCACATCCGGCGTCACACAGCGCGCGCCGCACAGTCTCCAGATCTCTCCGATCCCGGACAAAGGGCTGCATGACGGCGGTGACGCCATATTGCCTGGCATAGGAGATGTTCTGCAGATCCAGCTCGGTCATGGTTGGCGGATGCAGACGGGAGCCCGGCAGCGCGATGCTCTTGCGGCTGCGCAGCACGCCGCCGCGCAGGACGCGGGCCAGAGCAAAATCCGTGCTGGTATGGAGAATCTCCAGCAGCAGTTTCCCATCATCCAGCAGCATTTGCTGGCCGGGGAGAAGGTGCGGCAAGACCAGAACCGGCACAGGGATACCCTCCGCGCCGACGGTGATCTCCTGGCCCTCTGACAGCTCCAGCGGCTCTGGGAGCGCTCCGACGCGCAGCTCCGGCCCCTGCATGTCGATCAATAGCTGGGCGCGTTTGCCGCAGCGCTTTGCGGCCTCATGCATGGCGGCTAGCTGGGAGGCCGCGTGGGGCAGCGTGACATGGGACAGATTCAGTCTGAGACCGGTCATCCCGGCCTCAAACATGGCGGCGAGCGTTTCTACATCCGAACAGGCGGGGCCGAGAGTTCCATATAGATCCAGCATACTGTTCTCCTCATAAACATCACATTCCGGAGCGGAAGCGCTCCTTTAAGCAGTATACCACGCTTTTGCAAAAGAGCAAAGGGGCAATCTGCCGGGGGAGAGCATAGGGAAAAACGGTGGAAAAAACAGAGTAATACTGGACATTTGTTGGACAGTGCGTGATAATTTGAACATAAAATGAAAACCCACAGAGGAAACCACGGTTTCGTTTTCGGGAATCGCATGCTCCATGCAGCATGGATTGCCGATCATGACGGAAGAGCTATACGCCTTCCGACGCTGACAAAAGCGTGATCTATGTCCTGACTGTCAGAAAGATCAAATATCGGAAGCTGACGGATATGACGTGTGCGCCACGATGAGGAGAACGCTGAAATGGAAAACAACAGCGAACAGCAGATCCAACTGCGGCAAAATCAAAACACCCTGGTTGTCGTTGGCATGGGCGTCATCGCCTTTGGCATCTGGAGCGTCGTCAAAACCGTGATGCTCGCTGCCTTCAACACCGAGCAGATGACGGCGCTCTCCGAACAGGGGATTGTGTTTGTGGTGAGCTTTTGGGTGCTGCTGGGTATCTTGCTCGCGATCGATCTGTGGCTGCGGCTGTATGTAGGCCTGTCCGCAATTCATGAAGGAAGAGGAAGAAAAAAGCGCAAAGCCTATATTGTGTGGGCCTTTTTCATGGCGCTTTTCAGTGCGCTGGGGGTTGTGGCCGGACTTGCCGCCATCCGCTTCAGCAAGGCGCTGGGGACAACGGTGGTGTCGGTGATTGTCGAGATCACCTCATGCGTGCTGCTGGTGGAGATGGCGCTGTCCGCCATCAAGGTCAAGCGGCTGAGCCGGCAGCTTGAGGAGCAGGAGGCCTGAGATGCAGCTGGATTTTCATTATTACGCGACCTACTGCGCCGCCATTCTTGCCGGCTACAGCCACGAGGAGAGCAGCGCCATCTGCTATAGTGCCCAGTTTGTGGACCTGTGCTCGGCCTCGCTGCTGACAAAGCTCGGCGCGCCGAAGGCGGCCGCAACGACGCAGCTGTCTATGGAGATGGCGGACGCCCGCACGGACCTGCTCGGCCTGCAGAATATCACGCGGATCTGGGCGTCGTTTCATTTTCTCCCCTATGATCTGTACGCGGAGAAAAAG
>ONPY01000003.1 GCA_900319835.1 uncultured Eubacteriales bacterium
AACAAAAACCGGGCTCTTTGGAGTCCGGTTTTTGTGTTGTGGGATATTTCGATATCAAAAAGAGGCTGCCGCATTTTTTTCTTAATGCGACAGCCCCCTCTTTAAACTCCTTCAGCAATCCTGCCAGACTGCCCTGTCCGCAGTTAAAGGAGTTGACCTGTGCCTGGTTGGCATATTGTATAGCTCTTTCGATTCTTTCTTCTTTACGCGTCATTTCAGTACCTCCACAGAACTTGTCGTTTAAATGTAATTGATGAACACGCCTTTGTTACACAATAACCATATCCGATATAAGTTTTCGTGCAAGCGGAATTCGGTCCCGCTTGTACTGCCTTGTGACCGAATATAGCCAGTGATTACGGTCGGGAAATGATACGATTTTCACAAAGATTTTCAGGTGCCTGCAGGCGGAAAATACAGGGCTGCATGCACATGTACAGTTGTAAAAACAGCGAACCGGATTGCCCGGTTTGCACCTTACAGCAGGAAAGGAGCGGATCCTATGAATATTGTACTGACAGATGATGTGCTCTCAAGCCTTGAGGAGCTCGGAGTAACACAGGAGGATGTCAAAGAAGTTGTTGAGTATGCGGAGTCCACTCAGAAACTTTTCGACGATGACGGAAACAATCTTGGAAAGAAGAGACTGGAGGCAATGACTGTCTACGCAGAATACAAGGTGGACGGTGATACCGCCGCAGTCAGCAGGGTATATAAGCACAGAATCTCTCTGCAGGAGGATGATTGATACCAGTGTCTTTGTCCCTGCAGGAATGCAGGATTGTCAGTAAAGGCACAATGCCGGCTGTAAGCGTATATGCGGCCGGCAGCAGCGCAGTAAGCCGCGGCGCGGATGTCTGCGGCAGAAAGGAAAGACCATGGCCGATTGGAAATGCAGTAAGTGCAACGTGGAAATGGAAGAGGTTGAGGATATCAAGATGATCTTCGGAGAGCTTGATCTTCCTCCGGCAAAGGGATATCGCTGCCCGGTCTGCGGCGTTGAATATCTGGATGGAGATTACGTGACGGAGGAACTGGCTTCCGTCGAGCAGATGCTGGAAGGAAAGTAAGGGAAAAATGACAGAACCTATACCGCTGTCACTGGCTTTTCAGAACAGACCCGGGAGATTCCGGCTCTTAAAAAAAGGAGTCGAGAGGACCGGATGGACAGGACAGGACCTCCGCCTTCTGGAAGCGGGCTGTTCGGTCGGTGACGCATCTTCCATGATGTCCGGAGAGATGGGATTTGACGTGACGGCATTTGACCATGAGCCGGCATTGGTCGGGGAGGCAGTGCGCCTTCACGGGACCGGCAGCAGGCTTCATTTTGATGTGTTGGATGCGGCAGATCTCCCTTACAAAGATGCATCCTTTGACGGGCTCTACTGTGAGGCGGCCTTTTCTCCGATGACAGACAAGAGAGGAGCGCTGGCAGAATACGGCAGGGTTCTGAAGCCGGGAAGCCTCATTCTGATGAATGATTTTGTGATCCGGCACGACGCCGATGACGAGGTGCGCGAGGAACTTGTCCACATTCCGTGCTTTGCCGGCGTACAGACAAAAGAATGTTATGAAGAGCTTTTCGGACAGGCGGGATTTGCCCTGGAAGGCTTTTATGAAGAATACGGCGAACTGCTTGGCGTGACAGCCTGGCTGTGCAGAGTCTATAAGGTAAAACCAAATGAAATCGGGGGATACCTGAGCCGGTATTTTCATATCGGATTCCCCGGTGCAGTGTGCGGGACAGCAGGTTCGGCAAGTAAAAGGGGTGTTTTTTTCAAAAAGACAGATTTGTCATACTGCCAGATGGTTTTCAGAAAGCTCTGAACTGACAGGCTTCTCATGCTGATGACAGAGAAAGGAAGGGTGATTTCTCATGTATGAATATGATGTAGTGGCGATCGGAGCAGGCTCCGGCGGATGTGCATCCTGTATGCGCAGTGTCGATAACGGAAAGAAAAAGGTGGCTCTGGTCGAGTACCGCAAGGGCGGCACAGGCGGAACCTGTGTATCCCGCGGATGCATTCCGACCAAGGCACTTTTGAGATCTGCCGAAGTTTATGCAGAGGTCAAGAACGCCAAGAAGCTGGGCATCCTGGTCGATGGGGCCCGTCCCGATATGAAGGCCATCCAGAAGGGAAAGAATCAGGTGGTCACCCAGCTCAAGTTCGGACTTGACAATTTCCTGCTCAAATCCAGAGGTGTAAAGCGCATCACCGGCAAGGCCCGCCTTCTTGATCCCCACACCATCGAGATCACAGACGGCGACAAAGTATCTCAGATCACTGCCGAGAATATCATTATCGCGACCGGCAGCGAAGCGGTCCGCATCCCCGTCTTCAACATCGACGGCAAAAAGATCATGACCAGTGACGAGCTGCTCAACATTGACTATCTTCCCAAGAGCATCGTGATCGCGGGCGCAGGCGTTGTCGGCATGGAGATCGCTTATCTGCTCCGGACACTGGATGTGGAAGTAACGGTCTGCGACCTGGCTCCCCAGGTCCTTCCCCTGGTCCGCGACAAGGATACAGTAGATGCCGTCAAGAAGACCATGGAAAAATACGGGATCAAGTTCTACCTGGGCCAGGGCATCAATGAGATGCATGTCGACGAAGAGGACCAGGTCGTCTGCACACTGGCGGACGAAACCGTGATCAAAGCAGAGATCGGCCTTGTCGCAGTCGGCAGAGCGATCAATGTCAAGGGAATCGGACTCGAGGAGCTCGGCATTGAGCAGGGTCCCAAGGGTGTGATCCTGGTCAATGAAAAGATGCAGACCAATATCCCTAATATCTATGCCGTCGGTGATATTACCATGGGTCCCCAGCTCTCCCACAAGGCGCAGAAGCAGGGCCTCACCGCGGCGGACAATATCTGCGGGATCGAGAGCCGCATCAATATGGATGTAATTCCTTCCGCAACCTTCATTCAGCCCGAAGTCGCCACTGTCGGCTTGACAGATGCCGAGGCACAGGAGAAGGGATACGAGACTCTGGTCGCAAAGAAGGCTTTCTCTTCCAACGAAAAGGCACTTTCCATGAGAGAGACCAACGGCTTCATCAAGGTCGTTGCGGACAAGAATAGTCACAGGATTCTGGGCACCATCGTCTTCGGTCCCCAGGGCTCTGTCCTGATCGAGGAATTCTCTCTTGCCATTGAAAAGGGTCTCAGTCTGGAGGATATCGCGCTCAGCATTCATGCCCACCCGACACTTTCCGAACTGGCCATGGAGACCTGCAAGCTTGCGCTGGGCCTGGCATTTGATAAATAAGAAACGGCAATTACAGAAAATCTGAATGCGGCGGGAGATCTCGTTTTTTGACCGCAGGCGGGTTTTGGCAGCCCGGATCATGCAGGTTGAGCATGACGGAAAAACGGAACGGACAGGGAAGACGTCTTTCCCTGTCCGCTCATTTCTATTCCTGATAAAACTATTCTATTCCAGATAAAACTATAGGCAAAAACCGTACTTGGCAGAAGGTGAATGATGGCACATAACATTGTTTTAAAGGAAGAAGTATATCAGCTTATTACAGAGAAATGTCTGCAGTTTTACAGGGAAGGACGCAGGGATATCTTCGGGATGCAGCAGGAAGTCATGGACCTGCCGGAAATACCCATGCATTATCCCTATCATCACTACATTGTACCGGCGGTCCTTCTGACAGCCGCGGATGTATATAAGGGGAAAACGGAGGACGTCCTCCGCACAGAATTGGCGGCCGCAGAGGAACGGGCCAAAAATGTACTGGGCGGTTTCTGCGGATTCTATGGCACCTGCGGCGCAGCGGTCGGTGTCGGCATCTTTTTCAGTGTGTTCACGAACTCTTCGCCGGTATCAAAAGATAACTGGGCGGCCTGCAACCGGGCGACGGCAGATGCGCTGCACAGGATCTCTGAGATCGAAGGATCCCGCTGCTGCAAGCGTGTCTCTTTCCAGGCCCTGTATTCCGCCGCAGAATCCATGAAGGAAAAACTGCAGATCGAGGTTGAGGTGGATGACAATGTGACATGTCATTACAGCCATCGCAATCTGGATTGCAAGAGGACAGAGTGTCCATTCTTCAAGGAGGCGGAATCATGAGGGTTCCTGTTACAACACCTGCTGAGATCATGCCCGATAAAATCCCCGGACTGGAATGTGAGTGCCAGAACCATCCGGTGGATCTGGCACTGGAGCCTGCCTTTATC
The DNA here is from genome assembly GCA_900319835.1 of uncultured Eubacteriales bacterium. Next base: position 4,195 of record ONPY01000003.1, read on the forward strand.
ACCTGGCTCAAGAAAGTCGGCGAGCCGGTGGCGGAAGGAGAGCCTCTGCTGGAGGGCGAATGCCAGAAACGGATCCTGACCTTCCCCGCTCCCTGCAGCGGAGTCCTTGCGGAGATCCTGGTGGAGGATGGAAAGATGGCCTCCCCCGGACAAATCCTGGGGTACATCGCAATATGACGGCAATAAAGACGAGCCCGGCTCTGAAAGACTCGGAAATCCGGGAATTCTTCGAATATTTTGAGATACCGCAAAGTGACCGGATTGTATCAGCCTTCAGGGACTGCTGTGCCTACTGGAATCTGACGGGCGCAGACCTTGACCGGGCGATGCGGATGGCGGGGCGCTATCACCGCACGGCACTGCCATCCGTGCGGCGGATTCTCGGGATCTACCTGCGGGAGTGGATAGCACCTTTTGACAGGGGCTTTTCCCGGCGTGTCTATTACAATGTCCCGGGCACGATTACTTTTATGTACCTGCTCAGGAGATACCTGGAACCGGAACACAGGGAATCCCGATTTGAGAACAAGGAGGATTGCTCTGTCTATGCGGGGTCTCCGGATTTTATCAGTATGGTCGTCCTCTACGGACTTTTCGGGAGAAAAACCCGTATTGAGACGGGAAACTGCAGGCACTGCGCGGTGAATCTCATGCGGGCAGCCCTTATGGAGGATCCTGCTTATCCGCCGGCAGATCTGCAGATCTCCTTCGGTTTCACCTGTGACGAGGCGACCAGGCAGGACGCGATGACAAAAGCTGCCGGTGAAGATCTGCTGCGGATTTTTGTCATGAATCCGGTCCGCAGTGAAAAATCCCCTGCCTATATTGAACAAGTGCTTCGCCGGGCGCTTTCGGAGATACAGAGTAAATTCGGACTTCCCGCCATGCAGCCTGCAGAGATGACGGAAATATATCGTGTTTATAAGAGTGCCAGATTCCGTCTGGCAGTAAAGGTGCATCAGATCATCGATCATGTGTCGCGGTGCGGTAAGTTCCGGATTACCAACAACGATATTGTTTTTCTGGAGTCGCTTCTGATCACATCCTTTCAATGCGGCATGGAGTATATCGAAGAGACGCTGTCTGCTCTTCTGAAAGAAATCAAAGAAGACACAGCGGCAGATGTGCGCGCGGTCCGGAATCGTTTTTGTGTCTATTACACGCCGATCTGCAATCCGGACTACGGGGAAGTGATGGAGGAGAACGGAATCGCCCTTCTCGACCACACGGCCTTCTCCAATAATGCCCTGGTCACAGGCAGCAGGGATCCCTGTAAAGATGCCTCCCTGGAGGCGATGGGCATGCTGATTGCGGGGCAGGCCGTGAAGGAAGGGGAAAAGATCGCGGATCTGATCCTGCGCAAAAAACTGGACGGCTTTGTGTCGGGGATGTTTGCCTTTGACCGCTGGATGGGCATGCAGCAGCACCAGCTCAAAACCATCATCGAGGACAGGACAGGGAAAAGGGTCTTTCTCTACGACACGGATTTCTGGAATCAGGAATCCTTTTCCAGGGACCGCATGGAGACGGCGGTGGAGACACTCAGCTATATGCTGTAAAGAAGGCGGATAAAAATGCCGCGGAAGAGGATGTCGGAGGATAAGGTTTTGAAGGGTGAAATCCTGCTCCATACAGAGAGTATATGTCCGGAGTGTCTGAAAAGAATTCCGGCCCGTTATGTCGAGGACGAGGGAAAAGTCTTTATGGAAAAAGACTGTCCTGAGCACGGAGCCTTTCGCACACTGGTCTGGAGCGATGCAAAGGGATACGCGGACTGGATGAGTCAGTCTGTCCATGCCATGAAAACGCAGGACGTGGAACCTGTCCTGCACGGATGTCCCTATGACTGCGGCCTGTGCGGAGAGCATGAGGGAAAGACATGTACGGCGGTTCTGGAGATCACTTATCGCTGCAACATGCACTGTGAGATCTGCTTTGCTGACACGGCAAAGCACTGCTATGAACCGGACCTGGCCAAAATCCGCAGAATGTACGAGACGGCCTATCGCTTCGGCGGGGACTGTTCCATCCAGCTCTCCGGCGGTGAACCCACCATGCGGGAGGATATTTTTGACATTCTGAGAATGGGAAAAGAGATGCATTTTTCTCATATTCAGGTCAATACCAACGGGATCCGTCTGGCAGAGGAAGCTGATTACGCGTACAGGCTCAAGGCAGCCGGTGCGGATCTGATCTATCTGCAGTTCGACAGCCTGCGCGACGAGGTTTATAAGATCACACGCGGCAGGGAAATCGCAGACATCAAGTTCCGCGCGATCGAAAACTGCGCGGCGGCCGGAATCGGCGTCATGCTGGTGCCCGTCATGATAAAAGGCGTCAACGACGGGGAGATCGGTGCACTGGTGGAATTTGCCAAGGCCCATATGCCGACTGTCAAGGGGATCCATTTCCAGCCGGTCAGCTATTTCGGCCGTTATCCCGACCGGGAAGGCAGACAGGTCTGGGGGCATATGAACCTGGCGGATGTGATGCGGGAACTGGAGCGGCAGACCAGGGGAGAACTGAAGCAGACAGATATGGTGCCGCGCAAAAAGTATGATGCCCACTGTGCCTTCAGCAGTGCCTATTTCCTGGATGAAAACAAGGTTCTGCGGGCCATCACCGGAAAAGGCCAAAATACCAACATTCCCTCATCGACAGATTTTTCGGCAAAGACCAACACCTTTACCAACAGGTTCTGGCGCCAGCCCCAGGAGAAAAAAGAACCTGCGGCCCACAGGATGGACATGCGGGGCTTTATAAAGCGCCTGCGCGATTATACATTGACTGTTTCCGGTATGGGCTTTCAGGATGCCTACAACCTGGATCTGGGACGGCTCAGGGGATGCTGCGTACACGTCATCACCGATGATGAAAAAGCGATCCCCCTCTGCGCTTTCCACCTGACCGGTAATTCCGGAAAACGTCTCTATGGCAACGGAAAATAGGCACAAAACCGGCAAATGAAAATGCGCCGCATTTTGCGCCATATTGAAAGCAGGAGGAGCCCGGATGGACCGGATCTTATATCATACCGTCAGTGTTTGTCCGGAATGCCTTTCCCGCATCCCGGCGGTCGTGGAGGAGCATGACGGATACGTCTATATGCGTAAGACCTGTCCCGGTCACGGACAGGTGAAGACCCTGATCTGGGAGGACAGCGGCCGGGCCTATCTGTCCTGGCTTTCAGACGGCGGAATGGGGGCGGAGATGCTTCCCGGGTCATCGCAGGAAGCGGAAAAGATGCTGTCCCGGAGCGGCTTTGAAAAGGCGGCGGAGTTCCAGCCCTGTTCGAGTGCCCTGATGACCACCAACCGCTGCAACATGAACTGCCCCATCTGCTTTACCAGGACACCCGGGGAAGCGGCCTATGAACCGGATCTGGAGGAAATCGGACGCCTGCTGGACTTTTATAAGCAGCAGTGCGGCGAAGATGCTCTTCTGGAACTGTGCGGCGGTGAACCGACTGTGCGCAGGGACCTTGCGCAGATCGCGTCTATGGCCAGAGAACGGGGGTTCACTTATATCCAGGTCAACTCCAACGGCCACAGGATGTCCATGAGCGAGGAATATTGCAGGGAACTGGCACAGGCCGGCGTCACGACCGTCTATCTGGGCTTTGACGGCTTTGACGACAAAGCCTACCAGGCAAAGTACGGAGAAAATATCCTGCGGCAGAAAGACCGTGCCATCGAGAACTGCGGCAGGGCGGGAATCGCGGTGGTTCTGGTCCCCTGTGTGATTCCCGGTGCCAACGACGATCAGCTGGGAGCCATCATCGACTATGCCATTCAAAAAGTACCGGTGGTGCGGGGCGTCTATTTCCAGCCGGTCAGCTATTTCGGCATTTATCCCGGGGACAAGGTCCGCAGGGTCACGATCCCGGAGGTCATCCGCAGGATCGAGAGCCAGACAGGCGGAAGGGTCAGGGAGAGGGATTTCCTGCCGGGTGCCTATGAGGCCGCAGCCTGTTCTTTTCAGGCGTCCTATCTGGTCGGCGCGGACGGGAAACTGACCGCCCTCAACCGGCGCGGGAAGAGAAATGCTTCACCGGACGGATACAAAAAGATCCGCAGGACCACAAAGCTTCTATGGCTCCCCAATCAGAAAAGAGTACTCTTCATCGGCGGCATGGCCTTCCAGGACGCGGGCAATATAGACCTGATTCGGATCCGGCGCTGTTCGGTGCAGATCATCGGACGCGGCGGAAAAATGATTCCTCTCTGCAGCAAGTATCTGACCGACAGGGAGGGCAGACGCCTGCATCCGGGAATCTCATAAATGACATTTTTCTCCCGCTTTCCTGTCTTTTCGCATGCATTGCCGGTCCGACATCTGATTCACAGCAAACTGTCTTGGCAGTGTGACTGTCTCCGCCGGGGAGTAAAAGCTCTTTGGACTGCTCCTCTGTATCTGAAAACAGGAGTACCAATCTGAATCTATGAAAATATCTTTTCTCGAGGGGCAGTATGAGCTTGCCCGCAAAACGATAGAGGCAGATCCCGACTGCCAAACGATGAAAAACAGGGAGATGAATCGGGCACTGTTCGGCGAATACAGGGCTTATGCCCTGCGCAGGACGCTGCAGCATGTCTATGAACACAGCAGATTTTACCGGGCCGCGCTGGACAAAGCGGGCGTCAGACCGGAGGAAATCCGGGACTTTGCGGATATCACAAAGCTTCCTTTTACCTTTCCCGATAACCTTCGTGGGAACAGCTATGATTTCCTCTGCATGTCCGAGCGCCATGTCGAGCGGCCTGTGTCTTTTTATAGTTCGGGGACCACGGGAATACGGAAAAGACTCTTTTTTTCCTTCCGCGACACGGACAGGATCAGGGCTTTTATCGGCGCCGCCATGAACTCGGTCGCGGACACGGAGGACACCCGGATCCTGAGCCTGATGACCAATTCCAACGGGCGCGGCGCTTCACAGGTCTATGTCGACAGCGTCAGGGCTCGCGGCATGGAGGCCTGGACCGGAAATATGGAGGACGGCGCGGAAGAGATCTTCCGCGTCTCCATGGAGCACAGATGCAATGTCTGGTTCGGAGACATAGGGACTATTTACCGCACGGCCAAGGAACTGGAGGAGCTGGGATATGACCTGTCTGCTATCGGAATGAAGCTTTTGTATGTGACCATGGGCAATATTTCAAAGCCGGTCCGCTCTTATCTGGAGAAGACGTTCGCGTGCAGACTGATCACTCATTACGGTCTTACCGAGGTGGGCTGGGGATTTGCCATCGAACAGCCCGGGCTTGGGGGATACTACTCCAACGAGCTGGATGTCTATACCGAGGTCGTGGATCCCGGGTCGGGAGAAGTCCTGCCCGACGGGACACCGGGGGAGTTGACCTTCACCATTATCGGCAAAGACGCCATGCCCCTGATCCGCTACCGCTCCGGCGATCTGGCCACGATCCGACGGGCGGAAAAGGAAGGAGAGCTCGACCTGATCGGTTTTATCAGCGGGCGGCTGGAGGGCAGGAAAATCAGCCCCTCCGGCATAGAAATTACACCGCCCATGATCGAGGAGCTGCTGTATACCTTCCCGGAAGTCATCGACTACAGGCTCTATGACTGCGGGGATCATATTGAGATCGCAATCGAGACGGTGAGCCTGAAAGGGCAGACCGCAGAGCCTGCCACTGAACGCGGAGCCGACGGCGGACAGGCGGATCTTGCAGCTCGGATCCGGGAGAAAATGGACACTCTGCCGGGACTGCGGGAAATTGCCCCCTGTGCAGTCACCCTTCTTCCCCGCGGAAGCCTTAAACAATATTGTTATGAAAAAAAGCGGTTTGTCACAAAAAAGCCGGAGAATTAAAGAAAGCAGACATAAAAAGAGACAGCTCGTAAAATCCGGCTGTCCAGAGTAAAAGAGAGAAAAACCCGGCGATCCGGAAAGGAAAGGAGCAGACCGATGGCAGTTCAGATCATTCCGCAGGAAATGATTACGGTGATGACGGATCTATGCCTTGCGACTGACAGCTGTGACGCAGTAAAGATCGCAGACAGGATGATGGCATGTCCGGAGATCCGCATGCACGGACCAGAGCATCATTTTCTTGTGGCGGCGGCGATTCTGACAGCCTACACCAATCGATACTGCCCGGATTCCAAGTATAAGTTCCTGAAAATGGCGGCCTTGCGGACGATCCGGATCCCGGTGGCCGTGTGCGCTCTCTACGGCACCTGCGGCGCCCTGATGGGAGCCGGCGCAGCCGTCTCGATCATTACCCTGGCCAATCCTTTTGTGCCCGATTCCCTTCAGCTGGTGAACCGGGTCACAGCCGCCATACAGAATGAGCTGTGCGGATATGCCGGGATCCGCTGCTGTAAGAGGGCTGTGTGGGCATCGGTGAGAGGAACCGTCTGCACCCTCGGCGCATACGGCGGTCCTGAACTGGAGCTTTCGGACATTCACTGCCGCTATGCCTTTACCCACAATGCGTGCATAGGGGAAAACTGTCCCTATTGTGTTTCCGGCTCAGGGCAGGTCAGCAGAAACTGCTGATCCGCTATTGATCCAAAAGGACTGCGGAGGAAAAAACATGCTGTATGCAGGTGTAGACATCGGCTCGACGACGACCAAGTGCTGTCTGATCGATGAGGCGGGAAAACAAAGAGCCTTTTCCTGTATCATGACGGAATTCAACCGCGATGTGAGCGGGGAAAAAGTCCTGGCGCAGGCACTGGCTCAGGCGGGTGCGTTCGGGACGGATCTGGGCGGCATTGTTTCGACCGGATACGGTCGAAAAGCTTTCAGACGCGCCGACATGGCTATACCCGAGATCATCGCCCATGCGGCCGGGACCGTCATGCTGTACCCGGGCGCGCGCACCATCATTGACATCGGCGGCCAGGACAGCAAGGTGATCGGGCTGGGTGCTGACGGCAAAGTCGATACCTTTGAAATGAATGACAAATGCGCCGCCGGAACGGGACGCTTTTTTGAAGTGCTGACCCACAGGCTTTTGGGGATCGAGATGGTGAGGATCAGCGAGTCCTCCGTCTCCTCCCGCCGGACGCCGGCGTCGATGCCGCCCTGTTTCATCAGATCCAGGCTGCGGTTGAGACTGTTGAGAAAGATCCGCACGTCCTTGAGGATCAGGGTGCGCTTGACGCCCGGCTTTTCCGTCTCGGCACTGTCGGCGCCCTTGAGCAGGGCGTCCACATAACTCTCCGCCGCGGCGACCGTCATGCCGCTCTCCGCCATGACCGCAAGGGCCATGCGCTGGGCGTTGGGGTCGGGCAGCCGCAGCAGGGCCCGCCCATGCCGCTCGCTCAGCCCGTTGTCCCGGAGCCCCTCCAGCACATCCCGCGGCAGCTTTAAGAGCCGCAGCTTGTTTGCCACCGCTGACTGGGACTTGCCGATGCGCCGGGCGGCCTCCTCCTGGCTCATGCCGAACATGCGGATGAGACGGCTCAGCCCGATGGCCTCCTCGATGAAATCCAGATCCCGCCGCTGCAGGTTTTCCACCAGCGCGATGAGACTGGCGTCCTCCATGTTCACGTCCAGCAGGATACAGGGGACCTCCGTCAGCCCCGCAAGCCTTGCCGCCCGCAGCCGCCGCTCCCCGGCCACCAGCTCGTACTTCCCGCCGCGGCAGCGCACGGTCAGAGGGTTTAAAATCCCGTAGCTGCGGATGCTCTGGCTCAGCTCCTCCAGCGCTTTGTCGTCAAACTGCTTTCTCGGCTGCACGGGGTTGGGGGCGATCTCCTCCGCCGGCAGCCAGATGATGCTGCCCCGCCGCAGCGCCGGCCGGGTTTTCATTGCTTGCATCCCATCATCCTCCTTATGGTGTGGTTGATGGGACAAGCATACCCCATATCTTGTGAGAAAGCGGGCGAACGGGAGACCGGGAAAAAACTATTTCCCGCCGGTATTCAGCAGCGCGATCGAGCCCAGCACCAGCGCGATGCCGAGCAGCGCCGTGAGACTCAGCGTCTCGTGAAACACCAGGGCGCCCATCAGTGTCGCCACCACCGGCTCCACTGTGGCGAGAATGGCGGCGCGGCCCGCCTCGGTATTCTGCAGACCCTTGGTGTAGGCCAGGTAGGGGATCACCGCGGTGAGCACCGCCGTGCCCGGGATCAGCCAGGCAAGCGTCCCGGCGGGGGCGGCGCGCATGGCCGTCAGAAGGCTTGCGGGGTTCGAGAGGAACCAACTGCCCACTGCGGCGAAGAGAAAGGTCCAGGTCGTGACGGTCAGCGGCGGATAGCGACGCAGCGCCACGGTGCCGAGAATGCTGTAGAGCGCGTAGCCCACCCCGGCGCCGAGCCCCACCAGCAGCCCGTAGAACGTGAGCGACCCGCCGGAGAGGCCGGAGACCAGCACGCACCCGGCAAAGGCCAGCCCAAGGGCCAGCAGTTTCCTGGCGGTCAGCCGCTCGTGAAAGCACAGCGCCGCCATCAGCGTCACCCAGATGGGGGAGGTATAGAGCAAAATCGCCGCCGTAGCCAGGGGCATCAGCTCGATGGCGCGAAAATAGCAGAAGGTGAAAAACAGCACGCTCAGAAGGCCCAGTCCGAGAAAGAGCGGGAGGTCGCGCGGGTAAATCTTCAGTGCCTTCCGATCCAGAATCAGGAGCAGCAGCACAAAGACCAGCGCCCCTACCGTCAGTCTGAGGCAGGCCACCTGTCTGGAGGAAAAGCCCAGGGCGTTGAGTCTGCGCACAAAGAGTCCCATGCTGCCCCAGAAGCTGCCCGCCAGCAGGATCAGCAGCTGCCCGCCGAGAGCGGGCCGATTCTTTTTTCCCATTGAGTATCACCGCCTTTTTCCCGCATCTTAACACAGACGCGCTTTGCCGGCAAGCGCAAAACATACTACGCCGTTTCGGCGTAGTAGAAAGAAAAACTTGCATATTTTGGGTTTGTCATATATAGTAGGAGCATCCCGTGCACAGCACGGAGAAGGAGAGAGGAGAAACGTTATGATTGACAGTATCGATGCCGTTGTCAACGCAATCAGCGGCGTTCTGTACAAGCCCTATGTCGTCCCGCTGATCCTGATGCTGGCGGGCATTTATTTTACCATCCGGCTCGGCCTGGTGCAGGTCCGGCTGTTTGGGGAGTCGATCCGCGTTGTCAAGGAGAAGCCCGTCAACATGGGCGCCATGTCCTCCTTCGGCGCGCTGATGGTCTCCACGGCCTCCCGCGTCGGCACCGGCAACATCATGGGTGTGTCCACGGCTCTGTGTCTGGGCGGCCCCGGCGCCATCTTCTGGATGTGGATCACCGCCATTCTCGGCGGCGCCTCCGCGTTTGTGGAGTCCACCCTGGCGCAGATCTATAAAAAGCGCGATGAAAACGGCGGCAGCTACGGCGGCCCCTCCTACTACATGCAGGATGCGCTGGGCCAGCGCTGGCTGGGCGTCATCTTCGCCGTGGTGCTGATCCTCACCTATGTGGTGGGCTACAACATGCTGGCGGCCTACAACACCCAGAGCACCTTTGAGACCTTCAGCTTCTACAACGGGAACACCGCCACGATCATCGGTGCCATTCTGGCGGTGCTGTTTGCGGTGTGCGTGCTCGGCGGCGGCAAGCGCCTGAGCAAGGTCACCGGCGTGCTGGTGCCCGTGATGGGCGTGCTGTATGTGCTGGTATCCCTCTATGTGGTCATCACGCATATCTCAAGCTTTGGCGCCGTCTTCGGCATGATCTTCCGGGGCGCCTTCGACTTCAAGGCCATCTTCGGCGGCTTCTCCGGCTCCTGCATTATGTGGGGCATCAAGCGCGGCCTGTACTCCAACGAGGCCGGCATGGGCTCCGCCCCCAACGCGGCCGCCGCGGCGGACGTGAGCCACCCGGCCAAGCAGGGCCTGGTACAGATGCTCTCCGTGTTCATCGACACGCTTTTGATCTGCTCGGCTACCGCCTTCCTGTGCCTGTTCTCCGGCGTGGCCCCCGCGGCGGACAAGGCGGGCGCGGCCTATGTGCAGGAGTGCACCGGCGCGGCTCTGGGCGGCTTCGGCCCCGTGTTCATCGCGGTGGCGGTCTGCCTCTTCGCCTTCACCACCCTGCTTGGCAACTACTACTACACCGAGGGCTGCCTGCGCTTCATCCTGAAGAAGGAGCCCAGCAAGGCCTTCATGCTGATCTTCCGCCTGTTCGCCTCTGCCCTGGTGTTCCTGGGCGCCGTGATCTCTGCGGGCCTCGCCTGGGATACGGCGGATCTGCTGCAGGCGCTGATGGTCATCATCAACGTGCCCGTCATCGTGATCCTCGCCAAGCCTGCCGTCGCCGCCCTGCGCGACTACGAGTGGCAGATCCGCAAGGGAAAGCTGCCTGTCTACCGCGCCGAGGCAAACGGCGTCAAGGGCACCGATTTCTGGAAGTAATACGAAGTTGACACACAAAAAAACGCTGCCTTTTGGCAGCGTTTTTTCATAGTCTGAGATTACATCAAAGCCCCATCTCCGGATGTTCCCGATCCACAAAGCCCCGCAGGGTCTCGCAGCCAAAGTGCTCATGCAGCAGCTGCTCCAGCTCGTCGGCCGCGGCCCGGACCTCCTGGTCGTTAAAGCCCGTAAAACCGTCGATGGGGAAGAAGACGTCGCTGGTCCCGGCATCAATTTTGCCGAGCTCGCTCTGGCGCCAGGTCCAGCGCCGGGTGCGCACCTGGCTGCCCACGGCGTAGACCACCTCGCCCGCCTCCGGCGCCTCCTCCTCATCGGCGCCGAAGGGGAGAAAGCTGTCCCCTGGCCGGGCGAAACGCAGTACAATGTCCTCGTCGGAGAGCCCGAGATCGTGGGTGCCCATAGGCAGGGTGTGGGCGAGCGAGACGGCGTTGTTCAGATCCACCAGGGGGTTGATGTGCGGCATCCCCTTGCCCTTGGCGATGCGGGTGAACAGAGCCTCGATGGAGCACATGTACTTGTTGGGGTTGATGCCGAGGGCGCGGAAGGCCTCACGGTAGGGCTGGATGGTGGGCTCCTCCTTCACCTTCTTTCCGGCGAAGCGCTGCTCGGCAAGAGCGATGGCCTCGTCCAGCAGCACGGCGACGGCGGCGTTTTCAACGCTGTTGTCCGCACCCTTTGCCACCACCACGCCGACACACATATCCGGCAGAGTCTCAAACACCTTTTCCTCAACTATAAAACGCATGATGTTTCCTCCCCGACAGGCAGCGCGGTTTTTCCCTATTATAAGCACGCCGGCGGGGGCTCCGTCAAGCAAAACTTCCGGCCAGGGCGGGCTGCTTCCCCTATGACAAAGAAACCTACTTTACCTATTGACTTAATATGTAATGATGACTTATACTGCATTTGAACCCGGATGTCAAGAAGAATGGGAGGCAGGACAATGAAACTTGCGCTGGCGCAGATGCGCATGACGAACAACGTGGGGCAGAACCTGGAAAAGACCCTGGCGCTGATCGACAGGGCGGCCGGGGCGGGAGCGGAGCTGATCGTGTTCCCGGAAATCCAGCTGAGCCCTTTCTTTCCGCAGTATGAAAAGCGGGACGCGTCCCGCTGGGCGCTGACGATGGACAGTCCGGAAATTTGCGCGGTCTGTGAAGCCTGCGCCGAAGCCGGGATCTGGGCCTCGCCCAACTTCTATATGGAGGAGGCCGGGCGGCGCTACGACATGAGCCTGCTCGTTGACAACAAGGGGAACATCGTCGGAAAACAGAAGATGGTACACATCGCCCAGGCGGCGAGCTTCTATGAGCAGGATTACTACACCCCCTCGGAAGAGGGCTTTCAGGTTTTTGACACGCCACTGGGCAAGCTCGGCGTGGTGGTCTGCTTTGATCGCCACTATCCCGAGAGTGTCCGCACAGAGGCCCTGCTGGGGGCGGAACTGATTCTGATCCCTACGGCCAACACCAAGGCCGAGCCCTCGGCGCTGTTTCAGTGGGAGGTCAAGATCCAGGCCTTCCAGAACAGCGTGAACATCGCCATGTGCAACCGGGTGGGCCCGGAGGGTGCGATGGACTTTTCCGGCGAATCCCTGGTTTCCGACTACAACGGCGAGACCCTGGCCCTCGCCGGGGACGGGGAGGAGCTGCTGCTTTGTGAGGTGGATCTGCCCGGCGCGAAGAAAACCAGGGAGCAAAAGCCCTATACCTCTCTGCGGCGGCCGGAGCTGTATTGCTGAGGGACCGCCATGAAGAACGAGACAATCGTACGGGAGTTTGCCCACATCCTGCGGGAGTCGCAGGCGGGCCTCGCCGCAAGCTTGGAGCGGGAGGTGGAGGGGACGCGCTATCTGCGCCGCTTCGTGCCGGAGGATCGGCTGATCCTGCTGGGCGGCGGCCACATCGCCGTGCCGCTGTGCAAAATGGCGGCCATGCTGGACTTTGCCGTCACGGTGGTGGACGACCGGCCCGCCTTTGCCAACACTGCGCGTTTCCCGGCGGCGGCCCGGGTGGTCTGTGACAGCTTTGCCTCCGCCGTCGAGAGGCTGGAGATCCGCCCTACGGACTATGTCTGCGTCATCACCCGCGGCCATCGCTGGGATGGGGACTGCCTGCGGGTAATCCTGCGGGGCGAGAGCCCCTTATACCTCGGCATGATCGGCTCAAAGCGCCGGGTGACGGGACTGTTGAAGCTGCTGGAGGAGGAAGGGTATGACAGCGCACGGCTTGCCGCCATCCACACGCCCATCGGCCTGAAGATCGGGGCGGAGACGCCTGCGGAGATCGCGGTCTCCATCTGCGCCGAGTTGGTGCAGGAGCGCCGGAGCCGGAAAATGGAGACGAATGCGGAGCTTTTGGAGCGCGCGGACACGGACTTTGCCCTGCTGCGCTTCCTTGCGGAGGACCCGGCCCCCGGCGCGTTGATGACGGTGCTCTCCACACGGGGCTCCACCCCGGTGGAATCCGGAGCCGTCATGGCTATCGACGACGCGGGCCGGACCTTCGGCACCATCGGCGGCGGCTGCGGCGAGGCGGAGGTTATGCGTACGGCGCGGCGGCTCATCGGAACCGGGCGGCGGGAACTCGTAGAGGTGGACATGTCCAACGACCTTGCCATGGAAGAGGGCATGGTCTGCGGCGGCAGGATGCTGGTACTGGCGGAGGACGTCAGCGCCCCGGATGCGAAAGGGGAGGACGAAGCATGAGCGAAAACAGCGCGGTGATCTGCGCGGTCTGCATCAGTGAGAAAAAGGGGGAGCAGAAGCACCCCGTGGAGGAGATCCGGCTCAAACCGGGTCACGGCATCGTGGGGGACGCGCACGCGGGTCCCTGGCACCGGCAGGTGAGTCTGCTCGGCAGGGAGAGCGTGGACTGCCTGCAGGAGAAGATACCCATCCGGCTTCTGCCCGGGGCCTTTGCGGAGAATATCCTCTGCCAGGGCCTGACGCTGTATCGGCTCCCGGTGGGCACCCGGCTGAAAATCGGCACGGCGCTCTGCGAGGTGACCCAGATCGGCAAGGAGTGCCATGCCGACTGTGCCATCCGCCGCCAGGCAGGGGATTGCGTCATGCCCCGCGAGGGCATCTTCGCCGTGGTGCTGGAGGAGGGAACGGCCCGCCCCGGCGATATGGTGGAGGTGCTGGAGACATAAAAAAGCAGGGAAACCGGCGGTTTCCCTGCTTTTATCATGCCTGCTCCTGCATCAGATTCCGGATTGTGTAGCCGCTCAGGTAGGAGGTGACCACCTGACTGAGTCCCGCCCAGAGGGGAAGTGTTCGACAGCCGTCCGTCCTGGGGCAGGGCCTGCTGCCTTTCTGCAGACAGGCTACCGGGGCCAGCGTCCCCTCAGTCAGCTCCAGCACGTCCAGCACGCCGATCTCCTCCGGCGCCCGGCCCAGGCGGTAGCCGCCTCCCTTCCCGCGCAGCCCGGTGAGGATGCCGCCCCGGACCAGCTCCTTGACGATACTCTCCAGATACTTCTCGGAGATGTTCTGACGTTCAGCGATCTCCCGGAGAGTGACACAGCCTTCCTCCCCGTGCTCTGCCAGATCCACCAGCACCCGCAGCGCATAGCGGCCCCGTGTGGAAATCATCATAAGCGAGTCTCCTTCCGCTGCTTCAAGATATTCCCATTATACCGCAGGACAAGTGGGATTTCAAGCGCGTGCACACCGCGCTTTCCTCTCTTCTCCATTGCCAAGCGGAAGTCTTTGCGATAAAATAGGCCCATGAAAAGCACCGCTGTGAAAAAACGCGGCCCCGCCGCCATATTCGCTCTCTGCCCCTGGGCCCATGTGCTGGCGCTGCTGGGGGCGCTCGTCATCGGCGCGCATCTGGTCCTACGCCGGAACACGGCGGTGATGCGTTGGCTCTCCGCGGGCTTTGTCCAGCCGGTGCATCGCGTCCTCGCAGCACTTACGGCGAAGCTGCCCTTCTCTCTGGCGGAGTTTCTCTATGCCCTCGTGATCGGGGGGACGCTGGTCTATGTCGTGGCGGAGCTTGTCCGCCTGATGGGCCGTGACGGCCGGGGCAGGCGGCTCTACCGGCTTCTGATGCGCCTTCTGGCGCTGGGACTTGCGATCTATGCGCTGTTCTGCGCGCTCTGGGGTGTGTACTACTATGGGGACGATTTCGTGGAGAAGAGCGGCCTTGCCATGGAGGAGATTTCTGCGGAGGATCTCGAGCTTGTGACGCTGTACTTTGCCGCACAGGTGAATGACTTCGCGCCCCTGGTGCCGCGTGACGGAGAGGGCTGCTGCGCGTCGGACCGGGCGGCGCTTCTGGCAAGATCCCCTGCGCTGTTTCGCGCCGTGACAGGGGACTTCGCCTGCCTTGCGGGCCCCGAGGTACCGGCCAAGCGGATGTTCTTTTCCCGCATCATGTCCATCATCGATTTCACAGGCTTCTTCTGCCCCTTCACCGGGGAGGCCAATGTGAACGCGGATTTCCCCGAGGGACTCTTTGCCGCCACGGTGGCCCACGAGTTGTCCCACCAGCGCGGGGTGGCCAAGGAGCAGGAGGCAAACTTCGTGGCGGTGCTTGCGTCACTGGCAAGCGGCGATGCGGAGTACAGCTATTCCGCCTGCCTGCTTGCCTATGTGCATCTGGGCAATGCTCTCGCGTCTGTGAAGCCCGAGGCCTATCGCATGATCTACGCGGGCCTGGACGAGGGAGCACGGGCGGATCTCCGGGCCAGCAGCGAGTACTGGGCGCGCTTTGAAAGCCCGGTGCAGACCGTGACCGACGCGGTATATGAGGGTTTCCTGCAGAGTTACGATCAGAAGCTGGGGATGCGCAGCTACGGCGCCTGCGTGGACCTGCTGGTCAACTACTACCGCCCCGCCGCCGCGGCGTATTTTCATATGGAGGCGGTCAGAGAATCGCATAAATCAACAGCCTGAGGCTATCGAAAAGAAACGGCCCACCCGAATGGGTGAGCCGTTTCCTTTGGCAGCGGGAGAAGGATTCGAAGTGAAAGGCAGATCTGCGTTGAACTCTTTTATCTGCAAAAGCAAGTAAATTATAAAAAACGTCGATTTTCCCAACCTGTCAACAAATAAAAAATGTTTATTTGCGTTCCCGTAAGGGTAGCGGTAAGGGTACAATTACAGGAGGAAAAAACATGAAAAACACAACGTTTGAAAGCATCGGAGGAACCTACAAAATGACCAATGACTGTCTGATTCCCGAATTGAGTATAGCAGAAACAGCCCCTCTCGGCAAGTGGGGATTGCTGCGCAAACACTATCTGATGGATAACCACAAAGCGCTTTATTCCAGCTGGATGCTCACGGGCGAACTGGACAAGCATCTGGCTCAGGTCGAACAGCAAGCCCAGGAACGCTTTGACCAAATCGTGGTTGAACTCTCGGTACAACGGGGAATCACAGAAAAACTCAAAGCAGAGGATCAGCTCCGTTGGGTTCAGGAAATGAACGCCGCACGAGCTACTGCCGAGGAAATGGTTCTGGATGAATTCATCTACACGCTGGATGAGAAAAAGAAAAATCGAAAGGAAAGCAAACCGCGGTTCAATTCTTTCGATGACCTTCCAACCGTTCTGAATGCGGGCGATTTAGCCGGTGCACTCAACATATCCAGAGCAACCAGCTATTGCCTGCTTCGCAGCGCCGACTTTCCGACCCTGCAGATCGGACGTCGACTGCTCGTGACACGTGACAGCTTGCTGGAGTGGATCAAGAAACAGGAAAAGTGACCTGAATCCTAGTACATCCAATAAGGAATCGGCACCCGGAAACCGTTGATTTCAACGGCCTTCCGGGTGCTTATTTGTGTAAAGGCGGCATTACTGCAATTCAATCTTTCCGTGCTGCTTTTCGAAGTCCTCGATAGCCTTGCGGATCAGGTAAATCACTTCGCCGTTTGCCGATCGGCCCTCATACTGAGAGATATAGTGCAGTTTATAGTGAAGCTCACTGTCGATGCGAAGTCCAAGGTGCTTGTCTTTTTCTTTTTTCAAAGTGTCCATTCGGCACCCTCCATGTACTTGATAAAAGATAATTTGAGTTTATTTCAAGTACATGTTAGAATGTGCAAAGTGTACTTATTTTAAGTACGCAACATTTGAGGGGAGATGAGGACATGGAGAGAACTGGCTATGCCTTTTTCGTGGAGAGCCCGCGGATCATCGAGGATCTTCTGGCACCGCACCCTATTGAACAAGAGATGCAGTATGAAATCGTAAAGACGGTGAAGCTGGCGAAGATCGACTATGAAAACTTCATCACGGACATGATCGCTGACCGGCAGTTCATCGAGGACAACGCTTCACTCTGCTCCCGAGGTGAAATATGGCGCTGTATACTCGTACAGCAGCGCGGCCGCTCGGACGGCGTTCTTGTAATGCCTATCGACGGCTGCTATGTCGGCCGGGCAGCATATGTTTGCGATATTTGAACTGTCGAGGTTTTCTCGGCAGTTGCCATGGTCGTCTCCATTTTGGAAACGACCCGTTTGCTCCATCTGATTTTGATGATCCATTTCCAAATTGGAAACTGTTGCAGCCGCAAGCTTCAAATAATTGTGGCTCAATGTCTGTACTATACGGCATGCTTCATCATCAAGCGTAAAACAAATGAGATAATTCGGAAAGTCCGAATTATCTCATTTGTTTGTAAATGCAGTTCAGTCCAAACAAGCCGTCCAATAGATAATTCAGAAATCCTGAATTTCTTTCTTCACTGTATCCAACCGCCGGAAGAACATATCCCGTGTGGCCTGATCTTCAAACCACTCCGGATTGATCTCCGCGATCTGATTCAGACCCACGGCGCGGACTGCCTCGATGGCCGCCTCGCGTTGCGAGAGCTTCCGGCTGCTTGTCTGGCAGCGGGCTCCGTCGATCGTATCATAGGCCAGGAAGGACTTGTTGAAGTCCACCAGGGGATAGAGCTTTTCCAGCCTGTTTGTATCGTTGCTGACCAGGAAGCCCCAGTTGCCCCAGTGCCGGTCGGTGTTGCCTACTAGGTAGTCGATCAGGTTCATCATGTGATAGGCGTAGGAGTCCTTCTTCAGCACGAAGGCGTCCCGATCCAGCTCATGATTGACGCAGTACACGTCCACCGCCTCCATGGAGACGAGGCTTGCATCTTCGGAAGTGATGATGCGGCTCCGGGAAACCAGTTTGTTCTCGAAGGTGGACGGCTCATAGGCCACACTCTCTGCCCGGAAACAGCGCGCGATCTTCGAGGCCAGCAGCTCGGCCTTTACGTCGCGCTCATCGCCGTTCTTCAGGAGATAGAAGGTTCCGTTCTCCCGAATCCACGCCTTCGGTGCAACGCCCTGGGTCCCAATGTCCCCGGCCGCGTCGTTGGGCTTCAGCAGCTCCGCGTTCTGAACGGTAAGAGAGCGGCCGTTCAGACTGACGTCGGCGAAGGCCCCGGACAACGAATGCCGGAACAGGCTGAGGTCGGCGAAACTGACGTTCTCCCGGTTGAACTTGACCCAGTACACGTCGGTCAGGCTCAGCCCGTGATAGGAAATGGCGATGGCGGCACGGTCGCGATCCGTCACGGCCTGCTTTGCCCCAATGCTGTTCAGAATTTCCTTGGCGAATCGGCGATCCAGGGTCAGAACGCGGGAGGAACACCAATAGTAGAAATTGTTCAGGTTGTTGAGCCGCGTGTCAAGATCATCCGCCGTCTCCAGATAGAGATTATAAGGCATAAAGGACGGGGCATAGATCGTGCAGGTGCCGTCCTCGCGGATGGCCGCGACCTTACGGTCCTTGTGCATGATCGTGAACCGCCCCCAGCCCTTGGCCAGGACGGCATGATTCACAGCAATGCTCATATCAGCAACTCCTCCCATTCCGTACTTCTCACGGGTACGTTAATCTTCAAGCGTCAGGATATTGATCCTCCCGCTGTACGCGGTGCAGGCGTCCAGCGCGATCACGCCGGGGCCGTAGTAGGGACTGAAATCTGCGTCCGGCCCGAACTCGGAACCTTTGTTTTCGTACCGCGCGTGGCCGTAGGAACAATGCCAGTGGCCGCAGAGGATCGTCTTTTCTTCCGTGCAGGCCTGCGCCGCGTCCATCCCATTGATCCACCGCGCACGGCGCCACTCCTCGGGTGTGGCCTCACGCCAGTCGGAGCGATGGCTGTAGCTGCCGTCGCGCTCCTGGATGCAGGGAATCCAGCCGTGCACGAAAACATAATGCGCGGTCTCATAATAGTCTACCATCGCCGGAATGATTTGTCGATAATAGGCTGTGTTCTGCGCTGCCTCGGCGAAATCGAAATTGCGGATGAGGGCCAGTCCGGGGTCATAGCCCGTCAGCTGCAGGGCGGTTCCGTAGGTCCCGTTGCTCTTGTGGTGCCGGACAGGCAGACCCTCGTCGATCGTGATCATTTCCTCGTAGAGATCTTCATGGTTCCCGCGGACCAGGATCACGGCGTCCTGTTCCAGAAGGGAGAGGATGAAGCGCTGCATCTCCACGGCTTCCTGCCCGCGGTCGAAGATATCGCCTAGGATGATCAGCTTGTGCGGCTCAGGATCGGTGAAATACCCCGCCTCATCCAGCGCCTTATGAAATTCGGTATAAAAGCCGTGAATATCGACGGTGATGTAGTATTTCATGCTAGATTTTATACCGCCAATTCTTTGCAAAGCAAACTATTATATTGCTTTATTATTGAGTCTATGTTTTCGATCTTTTGCTGTATTCTCTTAACAGATTGCACGAGTGATTCTTGTTCTTTAATATCAGGAATATCAATGGTCGTATACTGAAAAAAGCCCGTCATATTCCATGTGCCATTGTCAGCGCTCGAAACATAAGAGAGAAACTCTTTTCGATACTGAATGCTTAGCCAATTCAGGTCAATCTCATATGGTGAGGTGTTTTTTACAAATAGGATATATGCGTGATCGTTGATGGTATACTTTCCCGGCTCAAGGAATCGTGTTTGTCCTGCCTTCCCGTTCCTAGTCACCAAAAGCCCTTCCTTGTTCTTAAACACCTTTAATAGATGACCGTTTATCTTGCACAGAGGGATAGTCCCCATCATTGTGCGTTCTTCGGTCGCGCTCGACAAAACATCGTATCGCTCAGTTTTGAGCTGTAACGCATGATAAATGAATTCTTCTGTAAGACCATTGTTTCCGCTCATATAGTCAATACACTTTGAGATAGGAATATCTTTTGCCTGAAAGGATTTATACTCTATGGCAAGGTCTTTTCCTAAAATGGCCGCCAATTCTTCTTTGCAGTGTGATAGTTGTTCAATTAGTGCTGAAATCCTTTTTATTTCTTTAAGTGCATGGCACTGGACAGAAAAAGGGGGAAGGTTAAACTCCTCATCATAAATCTGAGTCAATGACAGAGTTTTTGATCCATCACTCACACTTAGATTGCGGTAAAAGTTCTGAAGATATATTGCGAAAAACTCTAGGTTTACTATCTCTCTCGCATCTTCACGAAGAGTAATAAAACCAGCATGATGATTAAGAGAGAAACGTTCTCCAGATTTATACGTCATGCTTCCTGCACTGCCGTCCAAGCTTATTATGATCCCTTCTCCGCTAAATACTGTAATAGGGACGCCTTTTTTGTTTTGGCAGAGATAGAGATTCTACGCTCAGTAGAGTGATGCTCTTTATTGCCACCATAGAGGGGAATAAACTCGTCCCCATTTTGTATTGACGCATACACCGCTTCATCAGTTAGCGCGTAATTACCCTTTTCAATTTCATTAAAGACATCACGAAACCTCATTTCAGCAGCCTCCGAATCTCATCCTCAATGGCTTGAATTTCATCGTCAAATTCCTTTTCGTCTATGTAATGGGGAGAATAAGGCCGTAGGTAGTATTCCGGTAGCAAGGTTAAATAATGATCATCTAGGATAGTACTAATCTCAATATTGCCGCCTTTCCTTGCCTTTTGCTTTAGGCCTTTCTCATCAATCCACTCTGTTTCTTTGCCTTCGCCACTATCATCGAATTTAAGCCACCGCTTCTCGAGAATACCCGGCATTTCAATTCCGTCTGTACTTACCCACCCAGATATCTCATCATGCATCCATCCATTTCGGTTGTTTCTTAGTTTGGTCGGGAATCGTTTGTCTGAATTCGCAAGTCCATCATTGTCAATAATATACATCCATACCGGTGTTTCCTGAATCTTTGTAACCTTGCTTGAACGTTTCTTTAGAAACAAAGCATAGGTCTTTTCTTTCGTGTAAGGAGCAAAGGCAAACTTGGGTAATGAGACTATTGCATACACCACGCATTTTTCCAATATCTCTTTACGAAGCTTTTTATAGGATGGATTTTCTAACACACCATCCGGGGTAATAACGCAAGCCTTTCCACCCGGTTTAAGAAGTTCAATTACTTTGCAGATAAAGGCAATCTCTGTTCGGTTTGTAGAAATAACATCTGTCTTTGCCTTAATTGTACCATTCCCATAAGGGGGGTTGGTAATCACATACTTATATGTTTTCTTGAGAGCCGCTTTTCCTGCTTCTTTTGCCGGTTTCAAGGAGTTATCAGAGTACATATGAGTATGACCATCCCCAACAAGAAACATATTAAGCCGGGTTCTCGATATGTTCTCATCTCTAACATCAACCCCATAGAAGCAACGTTGCGCTAAGAACTCCTTTGCTTCCGCATCAAAGGTTCCTGCTTTATCGTAATTGCTTTGTAATACTTTAAAGCTCTCAGTCAAAAAGCCACCTGTTCCGCAGGCTGGGTCAATTATTGAAAACTCACTATCTCTATCATACATTGTTTCGCTCTCTAAAAGCAGTTTCGAGAAGATGTGCGTATAGTGTCTGCGTGTAAAGTATTCTCCGAAGTCCTTCTTCTCCTTCGAAGAGGCAAACATTTCATAAACAGCGCCGAAAAGATCAAAGCCTGTTCCATGGAGAGGCTTCATAGAATCAATGATCTCATAAATCTGCTTTACATCATCAACATCAACAAGCGCCTTGCTTTTTCCGTCGCCATTAATAGCAATCCGGACAACTTCCATTACATTTTTAAACTCTTTAAAAGTTGTTTCTTCTTCGAGCCGCGTAATGTAGCCTACAAGGTTATTCTTGATTTTTTCGGCAACAGTATCATTACACGTTGACCAATATACTTTGGATGAGTCTTTGTTCCCGTCAATTTCCTCTTTTTCTTCGAAATATTCTAATGCGACAAAACCAACCGTAAAATCTATCTTCTGAACATTGTCTTTGAAGTTAATTCCACGATAGACACCGGCAAGTTCCCATAGCTTTTTATTAAAGATCGCTTCAGAAATCGTCGAGATAGAGTCAACGTTTGTGTTTATTGCATCTAAATCGGGATTATTTGTAAGCTTGTTCTTTATAAGGCGATAGATATCTATCGTCTGAAACTCTCTGATTGGATTTCCATTTAACGTAAGCTGCTTTAGTGTCCTTGCGTTATAAAAATATGTAGTCTTACAGTTGGTAACAATGAAATATGGGAGGCCAAGTTTTGGCGCCTTGATTTTGCCCTGTTTTACTGCATCTTTCCAATCCGAATCGTCAACGCTGCAATCATCTTTCGCCTCGGCGTATGCAACGAGATTATCAATATATTGCTTATCATTGGTTCCATCGTATTCAAATTCGGAAATGAGAATATCCGGACGTTTTGAGCCTGTATAAGCGGAGAACGTGGTATCATTTACAATTTGACGAAAAGGAATGCTCAGCTGAGCTACCAAAACTTCATTGATCAATCTACTGACAGAAAGTGCTTCCTGCTTTTTCTTTGCTTTAGCCATTTTAGTCCCTCCACTCTGTTTTCCTAATAATACTTATTTATCTAACATCAGCTTACATTATCTATCTAATTCAAAGCATTTATATCCTTATATGATTCTGCCCCCAAGAACATCACATCATAGATCGGCAGATAGGTGATTTTGCCATTCGTCGTAATCTCTCGGGTGTTGGACAGGACATAGGCCTTCTTTACATGATAGTCCTCGTTCTTCACAAAAGAGTTAAGGGCGCTGTGGACAGTGTAGTCCTTCCCAGACTTGACCTCGATGGGAACAGCGGACAGGCTGTCGTAATCGTCGATCAGATAATCAACCTCGCCCTTGTTGCGGTTGTCGTAATAAAACAGAGTATAGCCGTGGGCGATGAGCTCGCTGGCTACTACGCTCTCATACACCGAACCAAGGTTTACGCTGCGTTCATCGTCCAAGATCGCGCGGATATTGCTGCCGTACAGAACGTCGGTCAAAAGCCCCACGTCGTTCAGATAGAGTTTGAGAAGATTTTTGCCGACCGCCTGCGTAAGCGGGAACACCGGCGTGGAGATCGCGTTGACGTCCAGGACGATCCCCGCAGAGATCAGATATTCAAATTCGTCCTGATAATCGGAGAAACGCTTGCCGCGTTTGTCCTCAATATCCTGAAATACCACGCGCTTCTTTTTGCTCTCCAGATTGGAGGGGATCATGTCATAGATCCTGCGGATCTTCAGCTTACGGTTGTTGTCCGCTTCATACTTCGACGCATCATCGGCATAGAACGCGCGGATATCGCGGTGGATCGCGCGCACCTTCACGATGTTCGTATCGGCAATAAAGGAGTTGACGGCGTCCGGCAGCCCGCCGATCAGCAGATATTTCTTAAAAAGATCCATGACCTTCTCATGCGCCGCTGCGTCCAGACTCTCACCGGCCTGGAACTTCTCGCGCATTGTGTCGATCGCAAAGCGGTTAAAGCCGTTGGCGAGAAGGAACTCTTCAAAGTCCAGCGGGAACATGCGCTTGACCTCGATGCTGCCGATGGGGATCGAGCTTGTCTTCTTCAATGTCACGCCAAGCAGCGAGCCGCTTGCGATGTAGGTGAACTTGTCGTCCTGCTTCAAAAATTTGAGCATGGTCAGCAGATGGGGATAGGCCTGGATCTCGTCGAGGAAGATCAGCGTATTTTTCTTCTCGCCCATTTTTTCGCCGGCGATGGTGCTGACCTGGAAATAAAAGTCCCTGACAGTGCGCACTTGCTCAAAGAGCTTCGGGCCGTTTTGATCCTCCGCGAAGTTCAGCTCGATGTAGTTTTCAAAAAGCTGCTGCCCGACGTAGCGGATGATAAAGGTCTTGCCGATCTGCCGCGCGCCGTCGATGATCAGCACTTTGTTGGAGTCCGACTTCAGATAGTCCTCGATATACGGTTGGATTTTTCGGTATAACATAGCGCACCTCCGCACTTTTCAGCAGAGTCTCTTCTCGGTGAAATACACATTTCAATATTTCAAGCGAGATATGATTCACACATTTCAATCTTTATTATACTCAAAAAATCGCACAAATCAATAGCCGGTGCAAAAAGAAAATTTTTGAGTAATTTACTCCAAAAAGCGCTTGACATTTCTGTCAAGCAGCGTTACTATTAGCACACAAAACAAATGGAGCAAATAACTCCGTTATGAATGAGGTGTTTGTATGCGCCCCAAAATGAATTCCCGGAAAGAGGTCATCGCGCAGTTTGTTACCGCCTATTACGAACAGCATGACCGCTTCCCCAGCGAAAAGAATATCGTGGACGCAACCGGCATTCCGGCTGGATCGGTTCATCGTTATTTGAATGAAATGAAAGAAAGCGGCGAGTTTGTTTCCGACGGCGGCCGTCGCAGCACTAGGCCGGAAGAACTGAATCATGTAAGCAGCAAGAACATCATGCGTGTGCTTGGCTTTGTCGCTTGCGGCCCCGGTCAGGAGGAAGAGGAACGCTTCATCGAGTACATTCACATGCCGGAGTGCATGGTGGGCAAAGGCGAATGCTTCGCGCTGATTGCCAAAGGCGAAAGCATGATCGGCGCGGGCGTTCATCCCGGAGATTATGTGATTGTGCGCAGACAGCAGACCGCAAGGCCCGGCGATCTGATCATTGCCCTCTCTGACGGAAAGAATAATTTGAAGAAGCTGGCCCTGGATGAAAAGAATCAGAAATACATTTTGCAGTCCTGCAATCCGGATAAGGAAGCGTTTCCGGATATCATTGTAGATGAGCTGCAGATCCAGGGCATCGCGATCGGAGTTTATCACAGCCTTGAAAAAGAAACATGATTATGAAACGCTATCAGTTTTGCGCCAGGATGGAGATGTTTTGCTGGTCTGCAGGAAGGGTTTTAATCCAGAGGGGGAAAGAAATCCTATGCTCAAATGCCCTGTCTGCAGGAAAAACCTACACCGGGTTTGGAAACCGTATATAAAGAATGACACAATTCTTTTCAACCGTGAGAGCTAATATGTAAAGGGTAGTTTCTGCTACCTAATACATATGACTGCGGCTCATTTGTGGTAAATTGCGTTGCAGTTGTAAGAAAGGAGCGTAGAACAGGCGCAGACCTCTAACTGCAAACCATTATATCACAAGAAAGGAGAGCCCTGCTCATGAAATCTATTTTTGAGAAAATGGGCGGTACATACCGCCAGGAGGGGGACTATCTTCTTCCGAACCTGTCTCTGCCTCCCGATCTGGAGAAATACCAGATCGGCAAATATGGCCGGATGCGGCACCGGTTCCTGAAAGAGCACCGCCGAGCTCTGTATACCAGCCTGATGCTCGAAGGAACGCTGACAAGGCACCTTGCCGAGATCGACCGCTCCTGCAATGACCGGCTGGAGGTCATTGAGACGGCCATGATGAAGCGGGAAGGCGTGACCGAAGCCCTGAAAGCATCCGATCAAATGGAATGGGTCCGCCGCCGAAACTCCATCCGCAGCCGCGCAGAAGAAGTCATCCTGACAGAACTTGTATATGCCTGAAGAAAATGCCCGTTACCGGCTTCGTGCTGATAACGGGCATTATCATTATTCTTTTGCCCTAATAAATCTATACTTGCCTTTACCAAAACCACTGACAGCTTCGAGCAAGCCTGCGTCTTTCAATTTGTTAATCAGGTTTCCTGCGGACGTTACAGAATCCTTCGTGATCGAAGCAACGTCTGTACGGCCAAAGATCCTGTCAGTTCCCATCTGCGCATAAACAGCCCGCGCCTTATCAATCGTCCCTTGACTTGCGTTCAGTTTTCCAATCGCAACATCAATCGCAACCCCAATCGCAACCTTTTCCGGGTCAACCGAAACCTGCTCGACAGGGACATTGTAATTCAGATTGTAAAGGGTCACGATGAAGGAAGAAATATCAGAGTAGAATTTGGGCTCCAGTTCCGGACGGAAGTTGAAAGCGTTGTGGTAATCTTCCTTGATTTTCTTGAATCCGCTGCCCCTGCGCTCCATGTAATTCATACGGCTGAACACATCGGCAATGACCGGATTGCGCCGCTTGGAAGAAATATTGTCAGTATCAAGATTCTGAACGAGAGAGCCGTCCATCATGCCACCGGGAGAATAAATCTCCATTCGATCATCAAAAATGTCGATATGGACCTCGCTGCCGAGGATCATATAATCACGATGGATGAGGCCGTTCACAATACATTCCAGCACAGCCCTTTCCGGATACTCCGGCATTTCGACCCGTCCGCTTCCTGTCTTCTTCCAGCGCTTCTTTGTGTTATTGCGAACAAACTCTTCCCCACCCTGGAGAAGTGTAATCAGACTCCCGCTGATTTCCTTATCGTCCAGTGCCTCCATGACGCCGGAAGCCTTGGAAAGTCCATACCATCTGGTGCAGAAAATGCGGGAAAAACGCATTGGAGATTCGTCTGCAAGCAAGGCTCCGGCATTGGTCAGCATGCCGTCTTCGTCAACCAGCCCAAAGGACAGAAAATCAGAGTCTTCCAGTTCAAGCCCTGTCCGCTGCCTGTAAACGGAGCGCAGCTTTGTAAATGCATACCGATCTAACGGATAGCGAGAGGAAAGGCTGTCATAAGTGCTGCCGCTTCCACGCAGAACAAGCCGCTTTAACGCCGTAGCGTCGGCAGGAACACTTTCATTGCCGATTCTTACGTATGCGATCCGGTTGCCATCTCCAATGTAGTAATAAGGCGTCTCCTGCCCAGCAGGCACCTTCACGATAATAAAATCTTTGTCGTTTTCGGAATGATTCTCCAGAATGATCTGCGGGATCGGGTCCATTTTGGTTTTGACCGTCTCGCTGATTTTCTCCGAGACATCTTTCGCATCTTTGAGGCCAACCAATTCTTCATCGTCAGATACGCCGAAAATCAGTGCACCGCCGATGCCGTTTGCAAAAGCGCTGATGCTTTTGAGCCAGCTTTTGGGCTTGCGCTCTTCCAGCATTTCCTTCTTGTCATATTCGGTTGCCTCGCCGATATAATCAGAAATCCTCATAGAAATGCACACCTCTCATTCCGATTCGTTTTCTTTCTTCTTCGCCCGGCTCTTATACACGTTATGCCGGTTCTTGCACTCATGGCTGCAAAACTCATTGCTGGGACGGCTGGCGACAAAGACCTTCGTGCAGTGCTTGCACAGCCGCAGCGGCGTCTTTTCGTCAGTTAGCATAAAGCTGAACATCATCTGAATACCAAGGAGTAGAGAATGAAAATCCCAGACAATCGTCGGCTTGTCCAGGAGCTCTATATGGTAGCTCGGCGCATTCCCGTCAAAGGCCGCCATGCTCTGCCGGAACAGGTTCCGGGTATCCTCATCGCTTGTGTCGTAATCCTCGTAATACAGGAAGCTCGTGGAAAAGATGAAGATCCAGTCGGTGAACTGCTGCTTCAGCCAGTCATAGCGTTCCGCATACTCCCGCTGGAATCCCATGTTGACCGCCATGGGCCGGTCGCTCATGGTCATGGCGAGGGCCATCATAGCCTTGTCGCCCTCAATATTCCACATGGATTCGATCCCATGCTTAACCACGTCCGGCTTCTCAAAGGGGAAGAACAGGGCGAGATATTCCATCGTAGCCATGGACTCCGCCTTGATAAACGGATTCTTTGGCAGATATACCGCCTCGTAATCCATAAACTTCGGCGTCGTGGGCAGCGCCGTCATGAGCCCGAACAGTCCGTATTTTACGGCAAAGTTCTGGATCGCCTTCTGGATCTCCGGGTCCGGCTTCTTGCTCATGCACATCCGCCCGATATTCAATGCGTCCAGGACAAGCTGCTGCGCATCCCGCAGCGGATCATAGATCCCCGGCTGCGCGTCTCTTGTCGGCGTCAGGTATAGCTTGCCGTCCTCCGCCTTTTTCCATTCATAGCTGCTGTATCGCACCCAGGACGAGCTGGTGCGTTCAAACAAGGTGTTCATGCGTCACCTCCGTGTAACCGATATAAGCAAAAACGCTATTACAATTATACCGACCGATCCTGCCCAAGTCAAGACCCGGCTTCTGTTTCGGCGAGGAATTCCCGCTCATCTTTGGTCATCGGCAGCCCCAGATCCTTCCGGCGTTTCAGCTCCGGAAGGATCTTTTTTCTTATCTTTTTCAGCAGGGTGCTTTTCACCTTTCGGATGTTCCGGTCCGTCTGTCCTCTGAGAGATCCTATCAGCTTTGTCGAATACGCCCGGATCGCCGAGAAGTACAGGATCTCCTTATGATCTTCGGACAGCAGAGAGAGGGCCTTTGACATGTATTCCTCTGTTACCAGCTCATGGATATCATAGGGACAGTTGAAGATGGTGTCGATGAAGTCTCCCTTTTGCCGCTGCCGTTCCAGGACGCTGTTCATCCTGTCCGGGAAACGCGGGCCGTCTTCTTTTGCTCCGTAGTCGATGGGCAGATCATCCCCGCTGCGGCTGACCTCATGGTAGCGTTCCCTGCGTTCCCTGTTGGCGTCCAGCTTATCCCACCAGGTAATCACATCATTCCAGTCTGAGACGGTGCGGGCGGCGGACTCCAGACGGGCCAGGGCTTCCTGCTCCAGCTCCCGCTTGAGCTTCTGTTTTGCGGGAGGCTCCTGCTTTTCGAGGGAACGCCGTTCACCTCTTTCCAACTCGATAGTCAGGGTTTCTTCCTGTTCTATGGCAAGGTTTCTTTGCTGCCCTTCGGATAATTCTTCTTCCGGATCAAAGCCGTCGGAAGACTCTTTTTCCCATTCATCCACCGTTCGCACCTCCCTTCAAAAATATTTTTTCTTCTCTCTCAAAAATGGTTCCGCAAACCGGTCCCGATTTCTCCTATCAGCGAGGGAGTAATCCTATCTTGCTATATTAGGTTACTTCTATCTTGAAGAAAGGAGAAAAGGCCCATGGTAAAGATCGGCACCACGTAGCCCTGAAATGACGGATGATCCGCTTTTCAGGGCTTTCGCATGCCCGGGAAGCGTCGGCATAAATAACCGCGCAGACAATTACAGGCAATCGGAACCATCAAAACAATTATACGAATTTTTCTTGAAAAATCAAGAGAGGGAGGTAAGCATGAACACCAGCATTGTAAGACCGCCTGACACGGCACAGACCTTCTATCGCCGTGTCGGCAACACGAATTTCAAGGTCCGGGTGCTCTTTTCCGAGAGCGCCACGGAAACGATGGAGGATAAAATTTTACGGATCGTTCGTAATTCAGGGGATCACATCGGGGAAAAGTATGATATAATGGCTGTACCACAAATGAGCCGACAGTCTGAAAGGAGCGCCTAATGGCACGAATGCAGACTGAAGGAAAGATTACAGCTCTTTATGAAAGACTATCCCGTGACGATGACCTGACCGGGGATAGCAACTCCATCATCAATCAAAAAAAGTACCTCGAAGCATACGCAGCAGCTCAGGGCTATGAGAACATCGTCCACTATACGGACGACGGCTGGAGCGGCGGCAATTTCGAGCGCCCCGCCTGGAAACAGCTCATTGCCGATATCGAAGCAGGCAGGGTGGCCCACGTCCTGTGTAAGGACATGAGCCGGATCGGACGCGACTACCTGCAGACCGGCTTCTACACGGAGGTCATGTTCCGTCAGCACGGGGTACACTTCATCGCCATCGCCAACAACGTAGACTCCAACGACCAGACCAGCAATGAATTCATCCCGTTCCTGAATATCATGAACGAGTGGTATTTGCGTGATCTGAGCCGCAAGCAGAAAACGGCGATCCGCGTGAAGGGCGAATCCGGCAAGCGCACTACCAACAGCGCCATCTACGGGTACAGGAAGGACCCGAACGACAAACACAAGTGGATCATCGACGAGGAAGCGGCGGAAGCCGTCCGCAGGATCTTTCAGTTGACGATTGAAGGCTTTGGGCCCTATGAGATCGCCCGGATGCTCTTTGACGACAAGGTAGAAGCCCCGGCTGTCTACTTTGCCAGACGCGGCATCGGGATGTGGAAAAACAAAGAAGATTTCCCAAGTCCCTATAACTGGAGCGGCTATATCGTCGGAAATATCCTCGCCAAGCCGGAATATATGGGCGATACGGTCAACTTCCGGTCCCACAAGGAATCCTACAAGGACAAGACCAGTGTTCCCAATCCCAAGGAGGACTGGCTTATCTTTAAGGATACCCATGAGCCCATCGTGGATCGGGAGACCTGGGAGCTCGCCCAGAAGCTGCGGAAGACGCCGAAGCGCATCGACACCTTCGGTGTGGCGAATCCCCTGACCGGCCTTGTGTACTGCGCCGACTGCGGCGAGAAGATGTACAATCACCGGCACCGGGGCAATCCTGAAAAAAGCGTTTATCCATCGGATTTCTTTGACTGCTCCACTTATACACTGTCCCGGCAGAAGCGGTATAAAGCCTGCAAAGGGCATTATATCACGACAAAAGCCCTGCGGGAGCTGATCCTTGAGACAATCCGAACGGTCAGCACCTACGCCATCTCAAATCCGGAAGAGTTTTTTGAAAAGGTACGGGCAGCCTCGCAGATCCGTCAGCAGGACGCCGCAAAGGACGCGCGGCGCAAGCTGAACAAGGACCGGAAACGCAGGGACGAGCTGGACGGGATCATCAAAAAGCTCTATGAGTCCTTTGCCGTTGGCCGGATCAGCGCCGAGCGCTTTGACAGCCTGCTCGCGGACTATGAGGCAGAGCAAAAGGATCTGGATGCTTCCGTAGCTGATGTAGAGGCCCGGATCGCTTCCTTTGAGGAAGATACGGCCCGCGCCGAGCAGTTTCTCTCCCTGGCGAAGAAGTATACGGATTTCTCTGAGCTGACCACGTCGATGATCAACGAATTCATTGAAAAGATCATCGTCCACGCGCCGGAGAAGGTTGACGGCGACCGGGTGCAGCAGGTGGACATCTACCTGAGCTTTATCGGGCAGTTCGAGCTTCCGGCCCCGGAGCTTACGCCGGAGGAGGAAAAGCGGCAGGAGCAGCTCAGGCGTCACCGCATCAAGAGCCGGGAACGCTATCAGCAGATCAAGGCCGGTGAACGTTCCATCGGTGATCCGTATGTCTGCACCTGCAAGTATTGCGGTAAGGAGTTTGAGGCTAAGCGTTCTGATGCACTGTATTGCAGCCATAACTGCCAGGTGAAATATTACCGGCAGCAGGCCGCAGAGAAACGAAGCCGAGACTGCACCTGTGAGAACTGTAGCAAGGTTTTCTCAACAACAAGGAGCGATAAGAAATACTGCTCCGATGAATGCCGGTATGAGGCACAGATCAAAAGGAAAGCCGAGCGAAGGGCGGAGAAAGAAAAGGCAACCATTCCGCGTATAGGATCAACCGAAGAATTGAATGCCGCGCAGGACGCGGCGGAAGAAAAAATCGCATAAGGAAAATACCGAGGCTCGTGAGATTTCCGGAAGGAAGTCCCACGGGCCTTTTCTTATGCCGTCAAACAGCCGCACAGCGGCTAAAAAGGAGGAAAAACATGAATTACACCATCAACAACAAGCCCGTGATCATCGGCATCGACCACGGTTACGGGAACATCAAGACGGCCCATACCTGTTTCAGGACCGGTGTGACCGCTTATGACAAGGAGCCCACCTTCAAGAGCGATATGCTCATCTTGGAGGACCGTTATTATATCATCGGGGACGAGCACAAGGAGTTCACCGCTGACAAGATGACCGATCCGGATTATTATATCCTGACACTGGCCGCCGTTGCGGGGGAGCTGAACATCCGGGGCATGACGGAGGCCAATGTGTTCCTTGCCGTCGGTCTGCCCCTCACATGGGTCAGCGAACAGAAGGACGCCTTCAAGGCGTATCTGCTCCGGAACAAGGAGGCTGCTTTCTCTTTCCGGGGAAAGGATTACCGTGTGACCTTTGCAGGCGCAGCCGTATTCCCGCAGGGCTTCTCCGCCGTTGCGGACCGCCTGCGGGAATTCAAGGGCGTCAACATGCTCTGCGATATCGGTAACGGCACCATGAACATCATGTATATCAATAACGGGAAGCCCGTTGCCAGCAAATGTTTTACGGAGAAGTTCGGCACCCAGCAGTGCATGATCGCCGTGCGGGAAAAGCTGATGCAGCGCTTCGGCGTGGCCGTTGATGATACCGTGATCGAGACGGTGCTTCGCTTCGGAGAGGCGGATATCGGGAAGCAGTATCTCGACGCCATCCGGGAGTCCGCTTCCGAGTACGTGGCCGGGATCATGCGCCGCCTGCGGGAGCATGAATACAACCCGGAGCTGATGAAGCTCTATGTGGCAGGCGGCGGGAGCTGCCTCATCAAGAACTTTGCCGAGTATGATCCTGCCCGTTTCACCATCAACGGCGATATCTGCGCTACAGCCAAGGGCTATGAGCTTCTGGCCCAGCGCAGCCTGTGAGGTGTCTGATGGAACGGACAGTCATCAACACCAATATCCGGCTGAACCTG
The DNA here is from genome assembly GCA_900319835.1 of uncultured Eubacteriales bacterium. The sequence continues at coordinate 36,233 of ONPY01000003.1, forward strand.
AACAGGCCGGATGACCGAAAGGCTTGGGAATACCTGCAAGCTCTGGACCGGAAGAAATGCAAATCGTACAGCCGCGCCGTCGTGGCGGCGGTCAACGACTATTTCTCCAGGCAGGAACGCCTTGCCGCCGACCCCTATTTGGAAACCAGAGAGAAGGAAGACGCCTTTCTTCGGAAGGTGCTGGATACGATCCGTGCGGGAATGCAGGCATCCGGCGCGGGTCTTTCCGGCCTGGCCGCCCTGTTGCAGGGCATCCAGACTGCTGCCCCTCCCGCTGTACAGACCATGACCGATGAGGATCTGGATATCGCCATTGACTTCATCAACAGTCTGTGATCCTGCCAATTGGAAGCAGATTTACTGCTGCTTTTGACGGGATTGATAGCATTTATCCGCGCAGCCGCTGTCACTTTTCCGGTAATCACGTCGGGACCGTGGCAGCGGCTGTGTTTTTCTATGCTTTTACTGCTATTCACAAAGATTTTGACAGAAAGGAACGATGAAAATGACAGAGAACGAAAAGAAACTGTTACAAGCACAGCACCGTATGGAGGAAGCGCAGGCCAGGGACCGGGTCAAAGAACGAAAGGCCCGGACACGGCGGCTCATCCAGGAAGGCGCTATCTTGGAAAAAGCCTATCCCGATGCGGCGACGATGGAGCTTGAAAAACTGGAGGACTTTTTACTATGGGCATTACGATAAGAACGATGACAACTGTGATGGGGCGTTCCGGGAAACCGGAGCGTCCTTCTTTTTTCCCGATAAGGGCGCACTTACTCACCACCTGCGAAGCAGGCGGTGGTATCCCTCCCTCCGGTCGGGCCGTGCGCTCTGCGAGGCTGATCGCGCTCTCTGCGGAGAGCACCAGACAATGCCGCTGTGTACCCCTGCCGCCATTGTCTGTGCGGCTGGTAGAAGGTCTCTGCCTTGTTTGCCTCTTCGCTGCAAACCGTTGTCCTCTGCCGGGACAACCTGCCACCCGCCTGCGAAAACCTGCCACCGGCAGCTTTCCCGCAGCTATGGACGATGCCATCCCGCACCGTCCATTTTCTTTTGCCGCGCCAAAAGAAACAAAACCGCCCCTTGCAGGGGCAGAAAGGACGTGATTGATCATGGCGATCTATCATCTGGAAGCAAAGGTCGTGAGTCGTGGCGCAGGTCGCTCCGCCTGCGCGGCGTCGGCCTATCTGAGCTGCAGCGCCATCTACAATGATTACGACGGCGTACAGCATGATTACACCCGCAAGGGCGGCCTCGTATGGGAGCAGGTATTTCTTCCGGAATGCGCTCCGCCTGAATGGCAGGATCGTGAGATCCTTTGGAATGCCGTGGAGGAAAACGAAAAGACGAAGGACAGCCGCCTGGCCCGTGAGTTTGTTCCGGCCCTGCCCGTTGAGCTGTCACCGGAACAGTGGAGGGAACTGCTGTCGGATTTCATTCAGGAGAGCTTCGTATCTGACGGCATGTGTGCGGACGTGGCGATCCACGACCCCGATCCGCCCGGCCACAATCCCCATGCCCATATCCTGCTGACCGTCCGCCCTCTGAATCCGGACGGCACCTGGCAGTACAAGACGGAGAAGGAATATCTCTGTGTACGGAACGGCGAGGAACGCGGCTTTACCGCCGCCGAGTTCGGGGAGGCGCAGGCCGACGGCTGGGAAAAGCAGTACCAGTACAAAGTCGGCAGAAAGAAGGAATATATGGCGCCTTCCGAAGCCGAGTCAAAAGGTTATACCCGCCTTTCCAAGCATCCGAAGAGCACGAAATACGGCAGGCAAAACCCCACCTCCGAACGCTGGAACAGCGAGGAACAGCTTGTCCTATGGAGGGAAGCCTGGGCCAATGCGGTCAACCGTTCTCTGGAACGGTACGGTTTTGATGAGCGTGTGGATCACCGGAGCTTCGCCGAGCAGGGGCGTGATGAACAGCCGACGATTCATGAGGGCGTTACAGCCCGTGCTCTGGAGAAGAAAGGTATCGTTTCTGACCGCTGTGAGCTGAACCGACAGATCAAACAGGACAACGCCCTGCTGCGCGAGATTAAGGCTCGGGTCAAAAAGCTGCTGGATGCCGTCAAGAACAGCATCCCGGCACTTGCGGATGCCATGGAGTCCGTGCGGGAAAAGATGATCATTTTCAAGTACCAGCTCGGCCACATTCTGACAGGTAAGCGCAGGCTGACAAAGACCCTTGACGTCATGAAGCCAGAGCTGGAGCGTTATACCCGGATCGCTGGACAGATCAAAGAAAAAAGCAAAGCACGGAACACGCTCCTTGCCGAGAAAAAAGCGACGCCGATGCTCAATATCGTGAAGCACCGGGATCTCTCCCGCCGCATTGCGGAGCTGACGGAGGAGCTGGAAGAACTCCGCTCCGAAAAGAAACAGCTTCTTGCCATGCTGGATTATTCGGAGGACACCGGTCTTGCCACGGTGAAAAAAGACGTTTCCGCTATGGAAGCCAATCTCGAAAAGCTGGAACAGCAGGAGCAGAAATATACTGCCGAGCTGAACGCCGCCCTGGCGGAATACAACGAGCTGAAAACTCAGGCAGCGGACTTCGACCCCGACGAGCTTGCTATGGCGCAGCTTGAGATCCGGCCTCAGAAAGAGGCCTCTGCTGAAAGCAAGATCCAGGCCGCCTATGGAGACAAATATGACTTCTGGACCATGATCGGCGCGAAGCGGGATGTGGCGGAAATGCTGGGCGAAGAAGAGCCCCGATCCATCATGGAACGTCTGAGGTGCAAAGAGCGGGAGAAGGAACGTGCGCAGCGGGATCAGCAGCCCCAGCGAAAAAAGCAAAAAGGTCGTGGATGGGAGCGGTAATTGCCGCTCCTGTCCTCTTGAAAAACTTCGGATATTCGTATATAATGTACAGTGTCTTATTATAAGAATCCATCTGCGAGGTTGAGTCATGAAGGGCTATCTTTCCATCCGGGAAACATCCTATAAATGGGGCGTCTCCGAGCGCCGCGTCAATCAGTATGTCACTGATGGGCGCATCCCCGGCGTGGAGCGTTTCGGGCGTTCCTGGGCGATCCCGGAGGATGCCAAAAAGCCCGAAGATCCGCGCAGAGAAAAACGAACGGGCGGCGCGTTCTTCGTCGCAAAACCCGATTAACGAGCTGTTTTTACGATTATTTTGGGTCAGTCACTTTTTCTATGGGATAGCTGTTGACTGACAGGAATCGAATGAATTGAATGGAGCAGGCGTTCGTATCCTCGCCGACCTTGCTCGAGATCTCCGACATGCGGGAAGCGCCGGCGGCAATGGCGGTGATGATCGCCGTGTAGATCGCCGGCTCCAGAACCTCCTGCTTCATCAGATTGAGCGGCTCCTCGTAGAGAGGGGAGGTCGGATCAAGATAAGTCTTCTTGATATTCTCCTCAATGCTCAAGCGGTCGTCGATCTGAAGGGGATACGAAGGCGTGCCGCCCACGATCCCGTAGGCAAGCGCCTTTTCCTCGGTGGAGTAGTTCTTGAGATACTGGCAGGTCTCCTCAAAGTCAAAGGGCAGCAGCTTGATCTGCGACGTTCTCCTGCCGTAGAACGGCGCCTTGTAGGAGAGGACATGATCCTCCCTGTAGGACATGGACGAGCCGCAGAGGATCAGCATCAGCTTGGAGGTGTCCTTATAGCGGTCGATCAGCATTTGGAGCGTGGAGGCGAGGCTCTTGGAGGCACGCGCCACGTAGGGATACTCGTCGATGGCCAGGATGATCCACCTGTTTTTGTGTCAGTTATAGACCGCTTTCAAGGTTCGCCTGCGATCTTCTCATCGCCGTCGGCCATATGAAATAATACAATTAGCACCTCCTGTGAATCGGTTATTATGGACCAGCCTGTCGGAGGTGCTTTTTGGTTAATACGGATAAACTACCCCTGATGAATACCTTACCGCTCTTCCCAAAGCGTTAATTCATGCCAAAAACAATGGCCGGCGCAATTTTCAGGATCCCGCCGACAACAATTCGTACTTCGCGACTGAGCCGTATTCCCTCATTCCTTTATGTTTGGCGTAAATCAGTCCTCGATTCAATCACAATATCCGCGTAGCATGTCCGCAACGCGCACACATTCGTTGGCGATAAAAATACAATATTGTTCTAAAACTTCAGGTGGGTTCGTTTTCTGTTGACATCTCCCTCGAATTGTATACAATGTATACAATTTTTATTAAAGGGAGTTCTGCGCGTCATATCCGAGAATTTACATATGCTGCAGAAGCTGCCGGGAAAGGGTAATGGGTGGACCGTTATGAAAATAAGCGAGCACATTGCGGAAGTGATTCGCGATCGGATTGTGGACGGCATTTATGCGCCCCGGCAACGTCTGATTGAGGAGGACTTGTCTGCCGAATTCTTTGTGAGCCGCACACCGGTACGAGAGGCGCTTAAAACGCTGGAAGCAGGCGGGCTTGTTAAAATCGAACCCTATAAGGGCGCTTTTGTTGCCGATGCAGATATCAATGAGATCAAAGATATCTATGAGGTGCGCAGCCTTCTGGAGGCCTTTGTCAGTCAGCAGGCAGTTCCCTTTATCACAGCGAAAACCATCAACGACCTGCAGGAGTCGATACAGCAGATGGAAAACGCGGTCAGCAGCGGTGACAAAGGCGTGTTTGCCCAAAGCAACGAGCATTTTCACGCTCTGATCTATGCCCACTGTCCCAACAAGGTGGCCGTGCATCTAGTAGAGACGCTTTTGAACCAAACGACTACATTTCGTAGACTGTCCTGGCAAACCATGCGGAGTATGGAAGTCTCTCTGGCGGGACACAGGGATATTTTAGAAGCCATTCGGGCCGGTGATGCCGAGCGAGTCGGCAAACTGTCACACAGGCACATCCGCTTGCTCTTAAATACACTGGAAACACAACAGGAAAAAGGCGATCCGTCAAAGGTGTAGAAACAGATAGAAAGGATGGTACGACATGAAATTCGGCAAATATGTGGCTAGGCGCATTTTGCAGATGATTCCTGTGATCCTGGCCATTATCTGTATTTGCTTTTTGATCATACATATCGCGCCGGGCGATCCGGCAACGATTATGGCAGGTGAAAATGCCACCGATGAGTATATCGAGCAGTTGAAGATCCAATTCGGACTGGATCTGCCGCTTTGGAAGCAGCTCCTGATCTATATCAAGAACACCTTGACCGGGAACCTCGGCGTATCGCTCTCTTTTAAGCTTCCCGTCAGTATGATCCTGATGGAAAAAATGAGAGTAACTCTGGTCCTCGTCCTGTTTAGCGAGATCATGGCGATTTTTCTGGGTACGCTGTTGGGGCTGATCGCCGCAAAGCGAGAAAACCGTCTGGGGGATCACCTGATCTCCAATCTCTCTATGCTGCTGTACTGTATGCCGACTTTCTGGCTGGGCATGATGCTGATGCTGTTTTTCGCCATCAATTTGAAGTGGTTCCCAACTTCCGGCATGCACAGCTTCAATACGTCGCTCAGTCCATTTTTCGACAGTTTACACCATATGGTGCTTCCCAGCGTGACCTTGACTCTAGTTCGCATCCCGACGTATATCAAGCTGGCCCGCTCCTCTATTGTGGAGGTGGCGCAGGAGGATTTCATCAATACCGCCCGGGCTATCGGATACTCTGAACGTGTGGTCTATCGGAAATTTGCGCTGCGCAACGCACTGCTGCCTACTGTCACGCAGGCGGGCATGTCCTTGAGTACATTGTTCAGCGGCGCCCTGCTCACCGAAACCGTATTCTCCTGGCCGGGCATGGGCCGCATGGTATACGACGCGATTGCCGGACGTGACTATCCCGTTATTATGGGCGGCTTCTTGGTGTCGGCCATAATGGTCGTTATCGGCAGTTTTTTAACAGATATTATCTACATGTACCTTGATCCGAGGGTGGTGGCTGAATAATGAAAAAGTTTAAGACATTCATCACCAATCCCCAGGCCATCATTGGCTTGCTGATTCTGATAATCATGCTGGTGGTCGCAGCCCTCGCTCCCCGAATTTGTCCGGGAAACCCGCTCTTCTCTGTCGGCAAGCCGTTGGTGGCTCCCTGCAAAGAGTTCCCTATGGGCACAGACTATCTGGGACGCGACGTGTGGTCCATGGTCATCTGGGGAAGCCGCGTGTCCATCATATTTGCCTTTGGTGCCTCATTTCTGTCCCTGGTGGTCGGCATCGTGCTGGGAGCGCTCTCCGGATACATCGGCGGTTGGATTGATGACCTGATGTGCCGCAGTTTTGAGCTGTTTTATATCATTCCCAGAACGTTTCTGGTCATCCTGATGGTGGCGTTTTTCGGTTCGTCAATTGGATTGATGGTTCTCATTATCGGACTTACAATCTGGCCGTCCAATGCCAAAATCATGCGGGCGCAGGTGCTGACGCTGAAATCCAGAGGTTATGTGCAGGCGGCGGAGGTGGCTGGAGGAAGCCGACTGGGCATTCTTTTCCGGCACATCGTCCCCAACGGTATGGGTCCCGTGCTGTCCAACTCGATCTTGCAGATGGCGCAGGCTGTTATTACGGAGGCGTCGCTGTCCTTCTTGGGACTGGGCGATCCCAACAAGGCGTCCTGGGGCTTGATCCTGAACGCCGGACAGCGGCACATCAGCACCGCGCCGTGGCTGGTCATCTACCCGGGTATCGCGCTGGCCTGCCTCTTGTTGGCCTTTAACCTGATTGGTACGGCACTGCACAAGTCGCTGAATGTCAAGCAGGCCATTATGGAGTGATAGGAGGGATATACATGCTGCTGGAAGTAAAAAACCTCTCCGTAGACTTCAAGGTGGGTAGGCAAACGCTGCGGGCCGTGAACAACGTGAGCTTTTCCCTTGGGGAGCGAGACAGTCTGGGCCTGGTAGGTGAATCAGGCTGCGGAAAAAGCACGACCGCTTTTGCTCTGATGCGGCTATTGGCGCGAAACGGCCGCATTTCAAGCGGGCAAATCCTGTTGGATGGCGTAGATTTGGTAACACAACCGGATGACTATATCCGAAAAGTGCGCTGGAAAGATATCTCTATTATCTTCCAAAACGCCATGACAGCGTTGGACCCCGTCAAGAAAATCGGTGATCAAATCGTTTCCGCGCTTCAGCTGCACCAGAATGTTACACGGGCAGAAGCGATTGAGCGAGCCGAGTATATTTTTGAGCGGGTAGGCGTTTCCAAGTCCCGGCTGATGCAGTACCCTCACGAGTTTTCCGGCGGAATGAAGCAGCGCGCGGTAATTGCCCTGGCTTTGATCTGCAATCCCCGGATCCTGATCGCGGACGAGCCTACGACCGCCTTGGATGTGGTTGCGCAAAGGCAAGTCATCAACCTGCTTTCCGGACTGCAGGATGAATTCAACATCAGCATTATCATGATCTCCCATGACATATCCACCATGGCTGAAGCCTGCCGAAATATCGCCGTCATGTATGGTGGTGAGATCATGGAGATGGGCGCGTCCAGAGATGTACTGATTCAAAACAACCACCCGTATACCCACGCGCTGGTGGGATCTTTCCCTTCTCTGCACAAGCCGCTCTCCACTCTGACACAGATCCCGGGAGGAACGCCCAACCTGACGGACATGCCGGCAGGCTGCCCGTTCTCGCCCCGCTGCGCTTTTGCTACGGATCTTTGCGCCCGGGAAAAGCCGGATATGCGTTCCGTGCGGCTGAACAAGCTGTGCAAGTGCCACTATGCCCAGGAACTGGACTTCAATAAGAAGGAAGGCTGAGCCATGAGCAGCATGACATTGGAAAACCTTTCAAAGGAGTATGTGCTGAAAGCCGGGTTCTTTACGCAGCTTTCCGGAAGAGCCAGCAAGGTCAGCGCGGTCGATCAGGTATCCTTCAACATGAAGGAAGGGGAAATTGTCGGGCTGGTAGGCGAGTCCGGCTGCGGAAAAACCACGCTCGGAAAAATGCTTCTGCGTATTGAGGACATCACCTCCGGCAAGGCATATATCGACGGGACGGATATTTCTTCTGTCAAGGGTCGCAGAAATATGCTGGCATTCCGCAGAAAGGTGCAAATGATCTTCCAGGATCCGTACGACTCCCTGGATCCCAAAATGAGCATACGCGATATAGTCGCCGAGCCACTCCGTTCCCTTGGTCTGAAGCTGTCCCGGAGCGAGATCGACCGCCGCGTGGATGAAACGCTGTCGTTGGTTGAGTTGACACCGGTATCTCTCTATGCGGACCGGTATCCCCATCAGCTGTCCGGCGGTCAGCGGCAACGTGTGGCGATTGCCCGGGCACTGGTTTCCGACCCGGAATTCGTAATTGCCGACGAGCCGGTTTCCATGCTGGACGTTTCTCTTCGGGCCGGCATCTTAAATCTGCTGCAAAAGCTCAACCGGGAGAGAGGGATCGGCGTGCTGTTGATTACCCACGACCTGGCAACCGCTCGTTTCTTGTGTGACAGGATCGTGGTCATGTACCTGGGTCGCTTTGTAGAAATTACGGATCCCACGAGGCTTGTAGAGGACGCGATTCACCCCTATACCCAACTGCTGATCTCCTCCGCACCTGATTTGTTTGCAGATACTTCGAACCGCATCGAGCTTCAGGGCGAAGCGGCCAGCGCCGTTGCACCCCCTACAGGCTGCCGGTTCTCCCCTCGCTGTCCTTACGCCAGGGAAGTCTGTCTGCAGGTCACGCCGGAAATGAAAGAACCTGTCCCGGAACACTTCGTTGCCTGTCACAGATTATCCCCGGCATATCAAGAGTCTCCATTTGTCGGCATCAAACAAGGAAATTTATGATAGAGGAGGAAACAAGTTGAAAAAGATTACCCTGACCGCGGCACAGGAAGATCGCGCAAAACAGCTTCACTATGAGAATCTCTTTATAGACTGTCTGTGCGGAAATCTGGTCAACCCTGAGCCGCCGGAGCGCAACGGCGTACCCTATCTGGAGCGCGTGCTCCAATCCGGCGCCAATGTGCAAAGCATCACCCTCTCTGCTCCCGCTGCCAGTTTTGAAGGGGTACTGAAGGATATGTACGGGTACTATAACCTGTTTAAGTATCACCCCGACAAGGTCATGCAGATCAAAACGGTTGAGGACATAGAGACCGCAAGAAAAACGGGCCGGCTGGGCGTGATCTTCAGTTTGCAGAATTCCGTCGCTATGGGAGAGGATTTCTACAAATGGTCCATTATGGCGGAATTGGGCCTGAAGATCTGCCAGCTGACCTATATGGAACCCAACCTCTATGGAAGCGGCTGTCTGGACAAGGCCAACGGCGGCCTTACATACTGGGGTGAGCAGGCCGTGCGCGAGATGAACCGCCAGGGCATCGTGGTGGACCTCTCCCACGTGGGCGAGCGTACGAGCCTGGATGCGATTGCATACAGCAGCAAACCCTGTATTTTCAGCCATTCCAATTCCCTGACTGTATGCTCCTCCTCCAGCCGGAACCTGACCGATGAGATGATCGTCAACTGTGCGGCAAAGGGTGGCGTGATATGCCTCAATGCTCACGGTTTTGTCTGCCACAAGGAGGTCGGCGTACAGGGAACTCTGGAAGATTACATGGCCCATTTCGAGTATCTCGGCAATCTGGTAGGTGCCGATCACATCGGTATCGGTACCGACATCTATGAGTACTACACCAAGCAATACTGGGAGTGCAAGACGAAGCTGCTGTATAACAGCCCCTGGTTCTTTGAGACGGTGTTCAACCGTGACGTGCAGCGGGTCGACCAGTATATCAACATTACCAGAGGACTTGTAGCGCTTGGGTTCTCTGATGATGATATTAGAAAGATTCTGGGCGGCAGCCTGATGAGAGTCTTTAAGGAAGTTTGGAAGTGAATAGGAGGAAAACAAAATGAAACGAGTATTGTCAGTCTTTTTGGCGCTGCTGATGGTACTGTCTCTGGCAGCCTGCGGCGGCACTCCCAGCAACAATCCTTCGGACAACCCTCCCGATAATTCGGGTACGCAGACACTTCAGCCCGGTCAGCACTACTATGGCGGTACGCTGGTCGTAGCCACCAAGCTTGAGCCCACTTTCTATCAGACCAACTATGTGTGGGATGGCGGCGTCGTTTACATCAGCCACAACATTCTCTCCAAGCTCTGCGCCTGGGATGAAGACACGAAGACCATCTATCCCGATCTGGCAGAATCCTGGGAAAATACGGACGACCTGATGACTTACACGTTCCATCTTCGTCAGGGCGTCAAGTGGCACGACGGTGAACCTTTCACCTCCAAGGATGTCAAGTGGACCATCGACAGCATTCTGGAATACGGAGAGCAGGCCTACACCTACAACTATGTAAAGTCGGTGGAATCCGTGGAAGCCCCGGATGACTATACTGTCGTCTTCCACATGTCCACCCCCAACGGAACCTTTGTCAACAGCGTAGCCGACTATCAGGGCCCGGATATCCTCCCGGCTCACATCTATGAGGGCACAGATCCCTATACCAACCCCGCCAACGAGAAGCCCATCGGCACGGGCCCGTTCAAGTTCGTTGAGGCCAAGCTGGGCAGCTACTGCAAACTGGAGGCAAACCCCGACTATTACGGGGATGGCCCCTATCTGGATGGCGTCATCTACAACTTTGTGCCGGATGAGACCACTGCCATGACCTCCATGGAAGCCCATGAGGTTGGCTGGATGACCGCGACCCCTTCTTTTGCCGAGGCAAAACGTCTGGCAACTGTTGACGGCATTACCGTGGAGAGCCAGGCTACCAACATCGTTCAGTGGACGCAGTTCAATATGAGCGAGGAGGCTGCGCGCCCCTATATCAATGATGTGCGTGTGCGCGAGGCTATCTGCTGGGCCATCGACAACCAGAATATCGCCGACGTGCTTTACCTGGGTTATGTGGACCCCTGCAATAACTGGTATACTTCCACGGTGGAGTGGGCCGTCAACCGTGACGTGACCTTCCCCGGCTACGACGTGGACAAGGCCAACAAGATCCTGGACGATGCCGGCTACGCCAGAGGCGCCGACGGTTACCGTTTCGAGCTGACCTATCGCTGCTTCACCACCTCCATCTTCGGCACGACCGATATCCCCAACCTGATAACACAGTACCTGGATGCTGTTGGTATCAAGCTGAACGTGGAGAAGTACGAGTGGGCCGTTCGCAAGGAGTACCTGGACGAAAACCTGGAGTGGGATATGTGCTCCGCCGGTGGTTCCCGCGGCCCCGACCCCAGTTCCTATGCCAACGTGTGGAACCGCTCCTCCTCCAATAAGAGCCGGTACTACAACGACGAGGTCATGCGTCTGTTTGATGAGGGCACCAAGTATGCCACGCAGGAGGAGCGCGCCCCCTTCTATAAGAAGATCCAGGAGTACTTCGCCAAGGATATTCCCTGCTATGACTACATCGAATACGCTTATGTCCGTCCCCATGGTGCCGACTACATCAACTTCTTCTGGGCTCCTGATTGCGGCATTGCGGCGGATCACATGCTCAATACGGTGGAGTGGACCGGCGGTGAAATTCGATAACGCCACCTATGCCGCGTGATGCTCTGTATAAGCGCTGCAGACCATCTGCAGGCGGCAATACCAGGAAATACGGGATTCCGGCGCTGTAGCGCCGGAATCCCGCCTGTAATCCGGTCAGATGATCGGGAAGGAGGACCTATGCAAACATTCATTCATTTCAACCTTGTGGACGTAGAAGCAAAACGCTACGTTGAGAACTGCTATATGACCGTGGACGGCGGGCTTATCCAGGCCGTCGGGCCGATGGCAGAACTAAAGGAACCTCATCTGCGCGGCGCGGTGGATTTGGCCGGGCAGACGGTAATGCCGGGCATGTTCAACTGTCACATCCATGCGCTTTCCACTCCCATCGCTGCGCCAGAATCTCTGAATTGGGAGACCTCCGGGATGTTTGCCCTTCGGGGATTGCAGCATCTGCACCAGCATCTGAAGTCCGGCGTGACCTTTGTGCGGGACATGAATGGGCGAAAGCTGGGTGAGGTGGACCTGAAAAATGCACTAAAGCAGGGCATCCACATTGGGCCACATTACCAGATTGCGCGGCAATGCCTGTGTATGACCGGCGGCCATGGCTGCAATACCGGTCGGGAATGCGATGGGCCGGTGGACTGCATGAAAGCGGCCAGAGAGCAGATCAAAGGCGGCGCAGATTTCGTCAAGATCATGGCTACCGGCGGTGTGAATTCCGATACCCGCCCGGAATTTTCTCAGTTAAATCTGGAGGAGATGACTGCCGCTGTCAACGAGGCGCACCGGGCCGGGAAAAAGACGGCGACCCATGCCCACGGAAAAGCCGGCATTAAAACGGCCGTGCTGGCCGGGATCGACAGCGTAGAGCACGGCAGCTATATTGATGACGAGTGCATCGATCTGATGCTGGAGCGCGGTACCTTCTACTGCCCCACCCTTTCTACCCACTACTTCTCCGAAAAATTCGGCGTTGCCGCCGGCATTGCTCCCTGGAAGGTCGAAAAGGGACGGCGCGCTATGGAGGCGCAGCACATTGGACTTGCCAAAGCGTGGAAGGCGGGTATTCCCATTACCATCGGAACGGATGCCGGCACGCCTTATAACCCTCACTGGGGCACCTATATGGAGTTCGTTTTGTTTGTGGAGGATATGGGCTTTGATCCCATGGATACGTTGGTGGCAGGTACTCTTACTTCCGCCAAAGCCTGCGGTGTGGAGGACTGGACCGGCAGTATTAAAGTGGGAAAACACGCGGATTTCATCGTGCTGAAGGAAAACCCCGTGCAGAATATCCGGACGCTGGGCGAGGTTCAGCAGGTCTATTTGGGCGGCAAATTTGTGCTTCTGCCCGAAAACGACAAGAACAGCTATATTTAACCCCTTCCGAAACGGCAAAAAACCGCGGCACCGTCAAATCGGTGCCGCGGTATTCTGTTGTTTTGGCAATCACCAGCCGGTTATTGATGAATCTCCGGCTGAAGATAGCGTGTAAACCACAGCAGGATCTCCTCCAGTCGGGATATCCGGTTATCCGGTCTGCCGCTGCGTGAAAGCTCGTGATTTTCTCCGTGGAAAAGGCAGAGTCTGGCGGGACACCCCTGCCGTTTCAGACAGGAAAACATGGCCAAGGCGTCCGGCACAGGACAGCGGAAGTCCAAATCCGAGTGGATAAACAGCGTAGGCGTTTTGCAGCGAGGCGCATACTTCAAAGGAGATTCCTCCCACAGCCGGGCGGGATCCTCCTCCGCCGAGGACAGATGCTCACTGCGAATGTTGGTCAGGCCGATATCGCTGAGATACTCGAAATTAATCATATTGGCAAACGATCGCTGGGAACAGGCTGCCGCGAAGCGATCCGTGTGGCCGATGATCCAGTTGGTCATAAAACCGCCGTAAGAGCCGCCGCATACGCCCAGCCGCGCTGCATCGATGTCATGATATTTTGCCAGGACCGCGTCAGCAAAGTCCATAATGTCCGTATAGTCTACCGTGCCCCACCGGCCTCTGATATCAGCAAACGCCCGTCCGCGTCCGTCGGATCCACGGGGGTTGCAGAAGAAAACAAAGAAGCCGTGGCTTGCCCACACCTGCATCTCATGGTGAAAAATGGATCCGAATATGGTCTTCGGTCCTCCGTGAATATGCAGAATGGCAGGGTATTTCCTTCCAGCTGTATAATCCCGTGGTCGCATGCAAAAGCCGTGAAGCTCCGTGCCATCCCGCGCGGAAAATACCATCGGTTCCGGTGTGCTGATCGCGTGGGATGCCAGATAGGCGTCATTGAAACGGGTTATCCTCTTTCCGTCCAGATAGAGCTCCGCCAGGCCATCCTGTGGCATCTTCGCGCAGACCAGCCTGTCACCGCAGATGTCAAAGCTTTCGATGGAACCGGTAAAATCGGCTTCCTCCGTAACGTGATACTGCAGGTCGCCTTCAAAACCCATGCGGTGCAGGCTGGAGCCGTCGCCCAGCGGCGCCAGGAAATACACACCGTCCTGGCCCAGGCAGATACCCCGTCCTCCGCCGTATTTGGCGTCTGAGCCGGAGCCGTTATAGCCGATTTTCATATCCACATCGGCAAAGCGGCGGGGCGTGCCGCTGTCAAGATCCAGCGTGTAGAAGTCGGTATTCTGGCCCATGCTTTTCCCAGGGCAGTCTTCGATGCCGCTGAACAGAAGCTCCCGGTCTTTCCAGAAACAAAGGGCAAAGCTGTTGATTCGTCCCACGTCAGTCAGCTGCCGCACCGAACCGCTCTGGAGATCCCACGTATAAAAGGCGGGCCCGTACGGATACGGCAGATAGTCCCGCCAGGGTGTCGCTTGGAAAACCAGGGTCCCTGCCCGGTATACAAAGTCACCCGCATCTGTATTTTCGTCTGTGATCCGACACAGAGAATTCGTATCTGCACAGTAGATATAGAGCGCCTTGCGGCGCCCCGCGGTGATGCCCTTCCCGTTCAGGCAATAAGGCGCCTCCTCCAGCACATGGTATCGCCCATTGTAAGGCGCGCCGGTATCGCAGGTAAGCGCATAGCAGCCGTTTTCCAGCGGCTTGATCCGATCAACCGCTAACGGGATTACAAATAGAGTCCGGCACTCACCGGAATCCGGATCGATGCGGTAGAAGGTGGTGGCGCCGTCTTTTGGGACACCGGCAACCAATCCATCGTCCTCCGACCAGAAGCTGAGCCGCTGCACCCCTTCCTCCGTCAATGGGCGGGCACTTTCATTGCGAACATCCCAAACCCACAGATCGCTCTGATAGGTATTGCGTTCCCGGCAAATCCGGGTGACAAAAAAGGATATCCAGCGCCCCGATGGGGAAAAGCGCGGATCACTGACAAACCTGAATTGGAACAGATCGTTGATTTCCACCGAAATTCTGCCTTGCATAACGCCACGCTCCTTTTTCCCATTTGTAGTATGTAGTACTATTATAACAGGCAAAGGGCTGTAGTTCCACAGATGTTCCAATACGAAATTGTTTTAAAAACACGAAGCAGCTCCCCCGGGTTCTCCAGATATCCCACAAAATATCCCACGAGCCCGGGGCAGAAACCCGCCTTCCGTATGCTCCAAATCCGCGCGGCACGGGGCCTTTTTGCGCGCTTTTCCGCCGTATTCGGTATTTTGAAGCTCGTCCTCATAAGCAAATTGCATAAACTAAAGCGCTAAATTTCTACGTTGGGACCAACGGCTGGCGCTATACAATTTTTGACATTTCGTTTATAATAATAAATTAATCACTTTTTCTGTGGGATACCGGTAAGGGTATCGGGCAAATGAATTGAATAAAGAAGAGCCTGCGATTAGGATAGGGGTATGTCCTGCCAGACAAATACTCCGCCCTAAAGGAGGCTCTTCAAGATGGAGCATATACGCGCCGAGGCCAACGGTCAACTGTTTCTTGAGCCGCAGACAAGAGAGTACCTCAACATCCCATCATGCCTGTATTTAGAGTAATCAGATCCCCATATTATCAGGGCGACAGAAACCAATCTGTCGCCTTAAATTTATTTTATGCTAAATCGCAGAATCTACCCTTGACAAATCAAGTCTTGACGACCCACGCTATGCAGATCTTCCCTTTGAAACGCAAATGTGTTGCTCTAAATGTCACCATGTGATTGGCGAGCTCATCATGGATTCGGGCTCACGAAAACTGTTAGGTCTTCCGCAAGCATATGAGTGTCATCGAAAGCTGACAATTGAAGAGGTCAGCAAAAAACTACGACAATACATAAATGAGAATAATACGGCAAAGCCAATCGTCCTCCCATCTGTGTATATGGGATGCTGAAAAGCATACAGGCATCGGATCGCCAGACAAATCGGATCGTACGGATCGGGTGCTGAATAACTAAGGGCAGATTTTAAACTCGCAGCGTCGCAACTTTAAGTGGAACGAGACTTTTTCTCGGTACGCTTTCGTTGTGATGCTGCGAGTTTTTTGTTTACCATGAAGGAGGTGTTTTGAAAAAACTGCAACAGGAATTTCGATCCCCCTCGGAGAGCAAGTTTCGCCTCGTGCTACAAAAATGCATTTTTGCATTTTCAGCCGAGACACTTGTTGGGGATTTCGCTCCCCAACCCCGCATGAATTTTAGCAACTATCGTTGCGGTGTCTGCTTGCAGCAAACACAGTTTTGATTACGCTTCGCAAATCAAAAGGAGGCAAAAATGGCAAGAAAAAAAGATGAGCTTGGAACGAGAGAGAAAACCATTCACTTTCGTGTTTCAGAAGCATTTTACGAAGTAATCGCCCATGAGGCAAAGCAATGCGGGTTATCCATATCCGAGTTTTGCCGCCGCGTTCTTCTCAACCGACCAATCAAAAAACTCCCAGTCATCATTCACGACGAAAGATATATCGTTCAAGAGCTGCGAAACATCGACAAGCTCGAAAAGGATCTCGATCAGATCGCGCGGTATCTCAAAGAAGGCGGCGAGTTCACAAAGCCGATTTTGGACAAGATCGAAAAGGTGCATTACGACCTGGACATCTCGATCCACGATTTTAACAGCGCGGTCGAAAGTGAATATGGAATGGCTTAGAACGAGCAAGGAGGAAAAAGATGAACAATGCAAGGCCGCCCCCCAAGAGCTGTACCGAAAAAAGCAATCGAAAAAAGAAAAGGACGTGATAAAAACCGAGACTCAATTTCCATGCATCATCGAATCAAAAATGGATGCACATATTAAACTGAATAACGAAATGAATTGCCAGGAAGGAGCGATTGCCATGACTACTACTGCTGCCACTACCATCAACAAGCCCAACGCCTATTATTCTTTTTCCGAGGTCCCCGTGGTCCTCAACGCCAATCAACTCGCGAGCGTGCTGAACATCTCACTGACCAATGCCTATTGCCTGCTTCGCAGCGAGAATTTTCCCACGCTGCGCATCGGCCGCCGCCTGCTCGTTTCTCGCGACAACCTGCTGAACTGGATGAACGAGCATTCTCTCGCATCGTGAGGCGGCGCCCATGAACGAAGAAAAGATTCAAGAGTTCCGGGAACGGGTGCAGCCACAGATTCGCGATTATCTGAAAGCCGCGCACATCAAAGTTTCCGAAGACGGCGTCACAACCGCGTGCCCGATCTGCGGGGATATCGCAGGACTGATGAAGGACGACACCTGGCTGTGCATGCATTGCGGCAAGCGAGGCGACCTGCTGGATTACGTTTTGTGCGGACATCCCAGCATGAAAAAATCCGGCGCGATGCGGCATATCCAGCGTACCCTGGGCGAGACGATTCTCGAACTTGACGCCGTGAATGCCAACGATTTGATGGAAATGGACTTTCAGCCCACAGGCTGGCTCATTGAAAAAATGCTCGGCAAGGGCGTGTACATTTTGGCCGGAGCTTCCAAGATCGGCAAAAGCTGGCTGGTGCTCTGGCTGGCCGACCGCGTGAGCAAGGGTGAAAAAGTTTGGGAGTTTCAGACCACGCCCTGCGAGGTTTTGTATGTCAGTCTGGAAGACACCGAACAGCGTATCCAGCAGCGGCTGGGTGAAGTCACGGGCGGCGAAGCGGACAAGATCTGGATCGCAACCGAGGCCGAGCTTTTGGGCAAAGGCTTCGAGCAGCAGATCGGAAACTTCCTCGCCGCTCACCCGAACGTGGGCTTCGTGATCGTCGATACGCTGCAGCGCATCCGGCAGATGAAAACCGAGGGCTACAGCTACGGCGGCGATTACGAGGTCATGACCTCGCTGAAAACCATCGCCGACCGCTTCAACATCACGATCCTGGTGGTGCATCACACGCGTAAAGAAGACTCCGACGATTCCTTCAACAAGATCTCCGGCACAAACGGCCTGCTCGGCTGTGCGGACGGGGCAATGGTTTTGCAAAAGCCCTCCCGCATCGGCAAGACAGCCACGCTGGATATCACCGGACGCGAGGTGGCGGATCTCCGGCTGAAGCTGGAATTTGACGAGAGCAAGCACTGGCAATTCGTTGAGTACGGCACAGATCAGTCGGACGAAAAATCGAACAAGCTGCTCGCCGCCGTACAAAAGCTGGTAGCCGAGTGTCACGGATGGCAGGGCACGCCCACCGAGCTGACGGGCGCGCTGACCACCGTCCTGCCGCCGAACACCAAACCCAACGCCTTGACCCGACAGCTCAACGCGAGTGTCCATACCCTTGCACAGCAATACGGCGTCCGATACGATTTCAGCCGCACCCCGGACGCCCGCATGATCACGCTCTCCGAACTGCCGGCCTGACCCTATGACGATATGACGGTCATGACGGTATTCCGGCACCCCCCGAATACCGTCATACCGTCATGATCGTCATCATATCTGTCAGAAAAGTCTATTCTCAGCAAATAAATTTCTTGCTTTAAAGTGCGAAAGTGTTATAATTGTATTGAACCCGAACGGACAGGTTGGGGGAAACGCGAAGAAAGCGAGGTTGAATTGTCTACAAAGAAAACAGGTAAAAAGAACCCGAATGGCGCGGGCTCCATCCGCCAGCGGGCCGATGGCCGCTGGGAAGCTCGATACTCCGACGGTTGGACAAAGACCGGGCACCTGCGGCAAAAATCCATCTACGGGAAATCGATGAAGGAAGTCCGTCAGAAACTGACAAAGGTACTGGCTGAGATCGATCAAGGGACTTACATCGAACCCTCGAAAACAAAGGTGAGCGAGTGGATGGATATCTGGCTGGATGAATACTGCGGTGACAAAAAGTATTCGACAGTGAAGGGCTACCGCGCCACCGTCAAAAAACATATCAAACCACAGTTGGGCAACATTCCGCTTGGAAAACTGACGACGACAGACATCCAGAGGTTCTACAATTATCTGCTAAAGCCTCCGGACGGCTCGCCGGGAAGCTCTCCGAAAACGATCAAGAACACGCACGGCGTTTTGAGCAAAGCTTTGGCCGTGGCGACGGTGAACGGTTTCATTCGGAGCAATCCCTGCCAAGGAACGATCCTTCCCCGTGTGGAGAAGCACGAAGTGGAGCCTCTGACAGACGATCAGGTCGCGCTGCTTCTGCAAAAGGCCGAAGAAGATGAGGAATACGGCATCCTGCTGAAAGTGATCCTGCTGACCGGCGTCCGCAAGGCGGAAGCCATGGGCATTACCTGGGACTGTGTGGATTTCCGGAGAGGCGTGATCCACATCAACAAGCAGCTGCAGAAGCGCCCCAAAAGGGATGGTGGTGTCATGTTTTCGTCCTCAAAGAACGGCAAGGGCCGCGTCCTGAAACCAGCGCCTTATGTGATGGAACTGATGCAGAAACGCTATGAGCAACAGATCCAGCAGAAAGAACACGCTTCCGTTGCCTGGCGAGGCTGGCAGACGGAGGCGGAGCATCGGATCGCCCTAGCCTTCACCACGCTCTTCGGAACGCCGCTGCAGCCACAGACCGTCTACAATCACTTCAAGAAGATCGCTGTCGAGATCGGTGCACCAAATGCCAAAGTCCACGATCTGCGCCATACTTACGCGGTACTGTCTCTCCAAAACGGGGACGATGTGAAAACCGTTCAGGGGAATCTGGGTCACGCCACGGCGGCCTTTACCCTTGACGTATACGGGCATGTCTCTGATGCCATGAAGACGGCCAGCGCAAACCGGATGGAGGAATATGTACGACAAATCCCGGGAATATGATGACCCCAATGCCGAAAAGCCCTGTGTTTATCCCATTTTTTCGGGCTATTTTCATTGCGGTAAGGGTACGGTAAGGGTACAACTTTTTCACTCGGAACTTTTTTAAGCAAAAAGAGGCTGAAAACAAAGAAAATCGGCTTGAATCATAACGATTCAAGCCGATATCTGGCAGCGGGAGAAGGATTCGAACCCTCACAAACGGAGTCAGAGTCCGGTGTGCTACCTTTACACAATCCCGCTAAACGCAAGAGCTATTATACATGCTTTTTTTCATTTGTCAAGAGAAAATTTCCCGGGATTTCCAAACGTCTTTTACAGCAGCGGCAGAAGCGTTCTGCACAGGCCGTCCCAGGAGAGGGCGGCGATGGCCTCCGGCGCAGGCTGCGGGGCGGTGAGCGCTGCTGTGAAAGCCGCGGCGAGATCGTGCTCAAAGCGCGGGAGACTGTTCTGCTCTGGCTCGTCCTGGTTGCGCATGGCGGGCGGCGCCACAAAGACCACGCCGTGGCCCGGCAGACGTTCGTCCAGCCAGGGGCGAATGCCGGGCAGATCGGTGCAGACGCAGCTCAGCCCGCAGGCCATGGCCTCAATCAGCACCAGGGGCAGCCCCTCGTAAAAGGAGGGCAGCACGAACACGTCGCTCTCGCTCATCAGTCGGGCAAGCTCCGTCTGGCTCAGCTTGCCGGGGAGAAGCACCGGGCAGGGGGCTTTTGCCGCCAGCGCGCAGATGGCGTCATACTCTGCCTGATCTCCGTGGCCGCCGGCAAGCGTCAGCACAAAGCGGTCGGGCTCGGAAAGCGCAGACAGCGCCCGCAGCAGACTGAACACACCTTTCTTCTCGCTGAGCTTTCCCGCAAAAAGCAGCCGGACGCATCCGTCCTGGCGCTCTGCCTCCGGCAGCCGGTGAAAGACACCGCTGTTAAAGCCGGTCCCGATGATGTGAATCCGCTCCCCGGGCAGGGCATAGAGTCCGGCAATGTCCTGCTTCTGCTGGGCGTGGAGGGCAAAAACACGGTCCAGCTTTCCGATCCGGGAGAGGATCCATTCCCGCCGCCAGGGGTTCTTGCGGATCTGCCGCAGGTCGGAGCCGTGGCAGATAGCGCAGACCCGCCTCTCCGGGAAGAGCTCCCGCACCAGGGCGGTGAGCGCGTAGAGATGGTGACAGAGGATCACGTCGGGCCGGAAGGCATCCACAGCATCCCGCAGCGCGGCGGAAAAGGCCGCGCGAAACTGCGCCGTCATCTCCTCGGTCATATCGCAGTAGCGGGTGGAGCGGTAGGGCATCTCGTCGGACATGCCGCAGATGGGAAAGGGCAGGGCCGCCGAGGCATAGCGCACAGGGAAGAAGGCCACATCTGCGGGAAACGGGGAGACGTCCTCCGGTCCCACGCCGGCCAGAACCGCCTGCTCGCACCCAAGGGCGGCAAAGCCGCGGACAAGCTCCGTCAGATACACGCCGCTGCCGGTGCTGTCCGGCCGCTGGGCGCTGACGCTCAGGATCCTCATACGATACTCCTTTTCCATGGAATGGGAAGAAAAATCCACGCGGGGAGGCGTGGATTTTTTCTGTTGTGTCCGTTTTACTGGTTGGCGAGCAGCAGCTGCAGCAGGGTCGCGCCGTTGAGACCGGCGTCCTTCTCCTCCTTGGCGGGCTTCTTCTTGCCGAAGAGACCGCCCAGCAGGCCCGCAGGCTCGGGCTTGGCGCCGCCCAGCATGGCCACCACGTCGCTCAGATCCAGACCGTCGGAGAGATCGACCTTGCCGGCGCTGCTGCCGGCGGAAGAAGTGGCGGCGGACAGACCGCTCAGCAGAGCGGGGGCGATACCACTGAGCACGCTGGAAACCTCCTTCTGGCTCAGCCCGGACTGGCTGGACAGGCTCATCAGACTGGACTGGGAGTCCTTGCCGAGAATGTGGCCGATGATCTTGGCGCCGTCGTCCTGGTCGGCCTCTTCAATCTGCTGCGCCATGGTCTTCTTGCTGGTGTGCTGGGTCAGCGCGCCCAGCAGAGACAGGGCACCGTCCTTCTCGGAGGCGTTCTTGGTCAGCATTTTCAGCAGCAGGGGCAGAGCCAGGGGCAGGATCTTTTTGAGCTGCTTGGAGTTGAGGCCGGTCTTCTTGGCCAGGGCCTTGAGTGCGCCCTCAGAGAGCATCGCCTTGAGCAGAATGCCGAGTAAATTCATGGATATTCCTCCTGTAAGCGTTCTTTTTCTGTTGCTGTCTTCATTGTACATCATCCTGCGGGAAAATGCACGAAGTTTTTAGTTGCGGCGCTTGTGGTGAATGGGCTTTTTCGCGGTGAATTTCTGCATGGCCTTGTGCTCCCGCCCGAGTTCCCGGCAGAGGGCCTCCGCGGTCCAGATCTTGTTCTGCTCGGTCACCACGGCCTTCAGGGCGACGGGGGTGTGGCCCTGGCGCAGCAGGTCGAGAAAGGCCCCGTCCATCTCCTCCATCAGCAGCATCTCTGCCTCAAAGCCTTCTCCGGCCTCCGCGCGGGCATAGCCCGCCTCACCCAGCAGGGCACCGACGGGCAGAGAGAAATCCTCCGGCGGGACGACCACGCTTTTCAGGCCGCAGCGCAGGGCCGCCAGCTCGATCTTGACCCGCTTTTCCTCGTCATGGATGTTGAATAAAAACACTCTTGCCATCTGTTGTTCCTCCTAGGCGATACAGGAATTGACGCTCTCGAGAATGATGGTGGCGGAGAGCTCCGCCATGTCCGCGGGACTGGTGCGTGCGGGGTCGTTGAGCCACTTCTGGATCAGCCCGATGCAGCCGTTGATGATGAAAACATTGTACATCTCATATTTGGCGGGGTCGGCCCGGCTGGCCTTCATCTGCCAGAAGTAGGAGATGGTGTCGTCCACCAGGGCCTTGACCCGCTCGACAAACTGCATGTCCCCGTTCGGCCCCAGCATGATGCGGCAGAAGCTCGCGTTTTCTTCCAGAAAGGCGAAGATGGCCCCCAGCAGATAGTGGTATGCGGCCTCCCCATGGGGTACGCCCTCGTGGAGCGTCCGGGAAAAGGCGTCGAAGAAATCCTGTTCCGTCTCCCGCAGAAGGGCATAGAGGTCCGGGTAGTGGAAATAAAAGGTGCCGCGGTTGACATCCACCAGTTCCGTCAGCTCCTTGACAGAGATCTCCTGGATGGGCCGCGCCTCCATCAATTGCAGCAGCCCCTCCCGCAGACGGCGTTTGGTGTTGCGCACACTGCGGTTTTCGTTGCCGGATTTGTTCATTTGCACCCCTCCGTTCAACACAATAAGCGGATCTGTTCAAATTTAAGCACGGGCAAAAAAACTGACGATTGACGGAACCGACTGATTTTAATTAAAATGTATATGAATTTTCAACACTTGTCAAGGAGAAGACCGGCATGAATCAGAAGGAAGCGATCAAACGGGATCCGATGCACGCGCTGGCGGCGGGCATCGTGCGCTTCCGCTTTGTCATCATCCTGCTGTTTCTGCTTGCGGCGGTGTACTGCGCGCTGTCGCTGAGCCGGGTGAAGATCAACTCCGACCTGACGGCCTTCCTCTCCCCGGCGACAGAGACCCGACAGGGCCTGACCGTGATGGAGGAGGAGTTTCTCACCTACGCCTCCGAGAACATCATG
Organism: uncultured Eubacteriales bacterium; assembly: GCA_900319835.1. The sequence goes on from ONPY01000003.1 coordinate 59,427, forward strand.
ATCTCCAACGTCACCTATCAGCGGGCCGGGGAGCTGAAGGCGCAGATCGAGGCACTGAAGGGCGTGGCCTCGGTCGCCTTTGACGACAGTGCCGCCCACTACACCAGCGCCGCGGCCCTGTTCGGCATCTCCTATGCCGGCGTAGACAGCGACCCCGACGTGACAGCCGCGCGCGAGCAGGTGCATGCCCTGCTCGCCCCTTACGACACCTATTTCTACTCCATGAATCTCGCCAGCTATTCCGACCAGCTGGCCCAGGAGATGGTGGGCGTGGTGCTGATTGCGGTGGCGGTGATTGTGGCGATCCTGCTCTTCACCTCGCGGAGTTACTTTGAGGTGGTCATTTTCTTCATCGTCTTCGTCTTCGCGGCGCTCTTAAACATGGGCACCAACTTCTGGCTGGGGGTTATCTCCACCATCACCCACTCCATCGCCATCATCCTGCAGCTGGCCCTGGCCATCGACTACGCCATCATTTTCTCCCACCGCTATCAGGACGAGGTGCTGACCCACGACTCCTTCAAGGTGGCGCTGATCGATGCGCTGGCCAAGTCCATCATTGAGATATCCTCCTCCAGCCTTACCACCATCTCGGGGCTGGTGGCGCTGATGCTGATGCAGTTTCGCTTGGGCTACGACCTGGGCATGGTGCTGGCGAAGGGCATCGTCTGCTCGCTTCTGACGGTGTTTCTGCTGATGCCGGGGCTCATCATGCTCTTCCCAAAGGCCATCCAGCGCACCGCCCACAAGAGCCTGATCCCGAACATCCGCCCCTGGGGCCGCTTTTTGATGCACAGCGGCTACGGCTTCGTGTGGGTATTCCTGCTCCTGCTGCCGGCGGCCATCTGGTGCTCCGGCCATACCACCTACGCCTTCAACGACAGCTCGGTGACGGAGCTGGTGTACAACGAAAACCGCGCCGCCATGCACAAGATCACCGACACCTTTGCCCACTCCACCTCCATCGCCCTGCTGGTGCCGGCGGAGGACTTTGAAAAGGAAAAGCGCATCCTCACCGAGGTGGAGGACCTGCCGGAAATCCGCACCGCCACGGGCCTTGCCAATATCGAGGTCGAGGACGGGCGCGTGCTCACCGACCGCTTCACCCCCCGGGAGTTTGCCGAGCTGATGGACGTTTCGGCGGAGGAGGCGCGGCTGCTGTTTCAGGCCTACGGTGTGCGGCATGAGGAATACCAGGCCATTTTCGGCGGCGCGGAGAACTACCAGGTGCCGCTGGTGGACGTGTTTTTGTTCCTGTTTGACCTGATGGACCGGGGCGTTGTGACCCTGGAGGATGAGCGGCAGCAGGAGGTGGACGAGCTCAGGTCCACCCTGGAGATGGGCCTGGACCAGCTCAGGGGCGAACACTATAACCGCATGGTCTTCACCGCCGATGTGCCCGTGGAGGGCGAGGAGAGCACCGCCCTTGTGGAGACCATCCGCTCGATCGCGGAGCGGGAGTACGGACGCGGCACGGTGCTCGTGATCGGGGACGTGACCTCCGCCCGCGACCTGCACGATGCGTATACAGGGGACTCGCGGCTGATCAGCCGGTTGACCATCACCTTCGTGTTCGTGATCCTGCTCGGCACCTTCCGGACCCTGGTGGGCTCTGCCATATTGGTGTTTGTGATCCAGGGCAGCATCTGGATCAATTTCTCCTTCCCGTATCTGGAGGGCTCGGTGCCCTCGTTTGTGACCAATATGATTGTCTCCGCCATCCAGATGGGCGCTACCATCGACTACGCCATCGTGCTGATGAACCGCTTCCAGGTGCTCAAGGCCACCATGCCGAAAAAGCGCGCCATGGCGCTGGCTGTCAACCAGAGCTTCCCGACGGTGCTGACCTCCGGGGCCATCATGACCATCGCGGGACTGCTGATCGCCTACCGCGTCAGCGACGTGTACGTCAACCACATCGGTCTTGCCGTGGGCCGGGGCGCCTTCATCTCCGTGGTGCTGGTGCTGACAGTGCTGCCCCAGCTGCTGGTGCTGCTGGACAAGGCGGTGGACAGGACAAGATTTCACATCGACTTTCTGGGAGGTGACGAGGAATGAAACGCTTTGCGGCTCTTCTGCTGGCGCTGCTGGTGCTGTTTGCGGCGGCGCCCGCTGGCGCATTTGCCGAGGGAGAGGAAACGCAGACCATCGCCTCCGTGACGGATTTTCTTGCTTTTGCCAGGGGCTGTGCCGAAGAACGCTACTCCCTCGGCCGGGTGTTTGAGCTGACACAGGATCTGGACCTCAGCGGCTCCGGCTTTGAACCGATCCCATATTTCGCGGGCACCTTCCGCGGCAACGGCCACAGCATCCGCGGCCTGGAGGTGACGGCGGCGGGCTCCCGCATGGGCCTCTTTCGCCGCACCGGTCCCCAGGCGGAGATCGACTCCCTCTGGGTGCTGGGTGCTGTCCGGCCCTCCGGCACCGGCATGCAGATCGGCGGCATCGTGGGCGAAAACGCGGGCAGCCTTGTCTCCTGCGGCTTTGAGGGCAGCGTGGAGGGCATCGAGGACGTGGGCGGCATCGTGGGCCGCAACCTGGCCGGGGGCCGCGTCACAAGCTGCATCTTCCTCGGCACGGTTAAGGGCGAGCACCAGGCGGGCGGCGTGGCCGGCCTGAACGAAGGCGTCCTCGCCGGCTGCGAAAACCGGGGCGAGATCAACACCGTGGCCATCACGCCCAAGGGTGAGATGCGCTTTGATCTCTCGGCCATCCAACAGGACGACTTTGTCAACCTCGCCAACATCGGCGGCATTGCCGGGGAGAACACCGGCCTGCTGCTCAACTGCAAAAACACGGGCTCTGTCGGCTACAAGTACAACGCCTACAACGTGGGCGGCGTGGCGGGGAAGAGCTCCGGCTGCGTGCAGAGCTGTGAAAACAGCGGCCCCGTCACCGGCCGCCGGGACGTGGGCGGCGTTGTCGGCCAGCTGATCCCCTATGCCGTCTGGGATTTCTCCGAGGGCAAACTCGACGGGCTCAGCAGCGCCATCGGCGGCATGCAGAGCCTGCTCTGGCAGATGACCCGGGACGCGGAGGATCTCTCCGGCAGCATCCGCGGCGAGCTTGCCAACATGAACGCCTTCACGGCTGACGCACTCTACGCCCTGCAGGGCATCCTGGGGGAGTACTCCCTCAACGATCTGAAGATTCTGGAGAACATCACCATCAACCCCGAAACCGGCGAGCTGGATTTCTCCGGCGTGGATCTGAGCTTTCCCGACACCGGTGCGCTGGCCGCGGCCCTCGGCAACATGCAGGCGGAGACGGTCTACCTGACCGAGCTGGCGGGTTCTGCGACCGCCGCGGTGGCGGGGGATCTGTCGCGGGTGGCCAACCAGATGTCCGTCATTTTCTCGGCGCTCAACGCCGCTGTCGGCAGCATAGGCGGCGGCCTGGGGGAGACCTACGATCTCTCCGACAGCGAGGCTTACGACCACGACACCGGCGCCGTCGGCCAGTGCGTCAACACCGGCTCCGTGGACGCGGAAAATCACGCCGGCGGCGTGGTCGGCACGGTGGGCTTTGAGGTGGCCTTCGACATGGAGGACCGGCTCGACGCCTCGCAGTTTCTCCTTTCCAACGCCCGGCAGTATCTCTTCGCCTGCGTGCGTGCCTGCGCCAGCTCCGGCGCGGTCTGCGTCAAGGAGGAGGGGGCCGGCGGCGTGGTCGGCACCGCAGATCTGGGCGCGGTGGTGGACTGCGTGGGCCTGGGTGAGGCGCGCAGCCTGGGCGGCGACTGCGTCGGCGGCATTGCCGGGCGCAGCGGCGGCATGGTGCGCGCCTGCTGGGCCAGAAGTGTGCTCAGCGGGAAAAAGTATGTGGGCGGTGTGGCAGGCCTTGGCACGGATCTCACGGCAAACCGCAGCTGGGCCCACATTGAGAGCGGGGAGGAATACCGCGGCGCCGTTGCCGGCTGGTGCGACGGCGCGGTCACGGAGAACCTCTATGTGCCCGCCGGCCCCGCGGGAGTGGACGGCGTCAGCCTTGTCGGCCAGACGCAGGCGGTCTCCGCCCCGGAGCTGATGGCGATGGAGGGCGCGCCAAAAGAGTTCGACCGCATCACCCTGCGCTTTCAGGCGGGCGATCGGACTGTCAAGACCCTGGAACTGCCCTTTGGCGGCGCGGTGGGTCAACTGCCCCAGGTGCCGAATAAAGACGGCTGGTACTGGAAATGGGACGATTTTGACCAGGAGCACGTCTACTACAGCCGTACCATCGAGGGCAAGTACTATTCACCCAACATGACGCTCTCCTCCGGGGAGGAGATCCCGCTGTTTTTGGCGGAGGGCGTGTTCTATGAGGGGCAGCACCTGACGGTGGAGGAAAAGACGGCGCCGGAGGGACTGCGCGGCGCCTGGACCCTGCGCGTCAATGACGATACGGGCGAGCTTGCCGTGCGCCTCTATTGCCCGGATGAGGGCAGCGTTTTCCGGATGGAGGCGGACGGATCCCTCGTCCCGCTGGAGAGCCGCCGGGACGGCAGCTATCTGATCTTTGACCTGCCGAACGGCGGCACTGTGGCGCTGAAGGAGAGCGAGTCCCTGCTTACACGGAGACTGCCTCTCACGGTGCTGATCGGCGGCGCGGCGACCCTGGCGGCGGCAGGACTGGCGGCCTTTTTTACCCTGCGCGGGCGGAAGAAAAAAGACGTGCCGGAGCCGACAGCACAAAAGAAAACATAAACAAACTCCCTCTGTCCAAAACGGGCAGAGGGAGTTTTCAGATCGGGTGAAACTTCTCCGTATTTTTGTCGTTTTAAAGGGTGAGAACAGAAACAGGAGGGTCTCATGGAAGACAGAGAAATCGTGGAGCTCTACTGGCGGCGGTCCGACCGGGCTGTGCAGGAGAGCGAAAAAAAGTACGGTCCCTGGTGCCGTACCATCGCAAAAAACATCGTGGCCGACCTCCGGGACGCCGAGGAATGCGTCAGCGATACCTGGCTTGCCGCCTGGAACGCCATGCCGGACAAGCGGCCCGAGAAGCTTGGCGGTTTCTTGGGGAAGCTGACGCGAAATCTTGCCCTGGACCGCTGGCGGGCAGGACAGCGCCGGAAGCGGGGCGGCGGTGAGACGCCGCTTGCACTGGAGGAACTGAGCGAGTGTATCCCAGACGGCGGGAATGTGGAGGAGACCGTGGAGCTGCGGGAGCTTTCCCGGACGGTCGCGGCCTTTGTCCGCGCCCTGCCGGAGACGGAGCGCCAGGTCTTTGCGTCCAGGTATTACGCGCTTGCGAGCATGGAGGAAATTGCCGCCAGAAGCGGCTTTTCCCAGGCTAAGGTGAAGAGCATGCTGCACCGCACCCGTCTGCGGCTGCGCGCAGAGCTGGAGGAGGAGGGATACTGTTGAAGCCTTATACACTTTTGCTGGCCTTCGGAGGCCTGGACGATGCAACCGCGGAGGAGACCATGCGGTTTCTTGCCCCGGTGGGTGGGGCGCTGCGGCGCCGGCACAGGAATCTCGCAAGGAGCCTGCTGCTCGCGGCGGCCCTGACGCTGCTGCTGGCCGCCTGCGGCTATATGGCCTACCGGGCCACCATGTCCCACCGGGAGCTGAACCCATCGGATGAGATGCGCTATTATTTGAAGCGCACGGTCGGAGACGATCTCACCCTGAATATGGGGACCTGCGCCCTGGCACTGGAGTTTGACACAGAGGCAACGGGGACGGCCCACGCCTTCCGTGTGGAGGCAAATTCCGGGCTCGATCCTGACTGGGAGCTGGGAGCCTTCTGCCCCACATTCAGGCAATTCCTGGACGCCTTCACGCCGGAGACCAATGCGCGGATGGCGGATTTTCCGGACATAGAACCCCTCCCGGACGATCAGATCCGTACCATTGAGCAGAGCCTGCAGGAAGCGGGACTGACAGAGGAGGAAGCGGACACCTGGCTCACCACGGCGGCCTGGTTTGGAAATGAGGACAGCGTGAACAATCTCAAGCTGCGTATCGACCTGTACAACGGCCCATGGCTGAACGGCATCGATCTGATCTGCGGCTGGCCGGAGGGCGAGGCGGACATCGTAAAGGACGACACCTGGAACGGGTATCAGCGGCTGGAGACCGCGGTGCATGTGACCTGGAAGGGCGGGGAGACGGAGACCATCAATTACCTCTTCCTCTTCCAACCGGAGCAACAGTACCTGCTTGTGCTGATGGCCCACCCGGAGGACCTGGATTTTGCCCGCCTGGAGCAGGCCGCGTCGGCCGTCCAGGTGCTGGACACAGATTTTTCCTACCGCCGCCCCGCACAGAATATGAACTGGTCGGTGCTGGGCTTTGCCTCCGGCTGAGCTGGAGCGCGCTATACCCGCCCGCCCGTGAGCAACGCCAGGGCGCGGGGGCAAAGGCGCTTCAGCGCCCGGCAGACCGCGGCTGCTGCCGCAAAATCGATCAACAAAAACAGCACGCGTGTCACAAGATTATCGACAAACAGACAGGGCATCAGCCCGTCCATAACCGGTCTGACGCGGTGAAGCAGCAGAACAAGGATGGGCTGGTGCAGCGCATACACCAGAAAACAGAGCGGATACAGCTTTTCCAGATAAGGCCTGGGCCGCAGCGGGAAGACAAAGAGCAGAATGACGGGGAGAAGGTACATCGCGTAGTGGGCGAAGATCCCGGGGAAAAGCGGCTCTCCCAGAAACAGGCCGAGCAGCAGAAACAGACAGTCAGACAGCAGAGTGCCCGTACTGTCCTCCTGGCCGAAACGCCCCAGATAAGCGCCGAGAAGGATCGCAGGGGAATAGGTCAGCGTATAGCCCACATAGGTGCCGGGAAAAACGCCTTCGATTGCGGCGGAAATCTCGGCCCGAAAAGAATAGAGACCGCATATGGCAAGCAATATGCCGGCCAGCGAAAGGCGCCGATGCCGCATGATCAGAAGCAGCGGGGAGAGCAGCGCCAGCAGAAACAGCGAATAGAGATACCACAGCGGCCCGTCAGGGGGCCACATGTGAAAACCGAAGACACGGATCAGACACTCCCGGAAGCTCCAGTCCGCGCCCTGGAGCTTGAAGAGAGCCAGAAACAGAAGCTGCCACAGGACAAACGGGATCAGCACAGAGCGGACGCGGCGGGAGATCTTCCTCCCATAGGTCTGCAGAGTCAGACCGGAGAAGAGCCGGTACATGCTCAAGGCCATAAAGAAGCTCATGGCAAAGACGGCCAGTTGGCCGATCACCTCCGCCAACTGGCTGCTGAGCTGGAGATCCCGCGCGCTGACGGCAAGCACGTCCTCCGGCGAGCCGCAGTGAAACAGCGCGACGAAGCAGGTCATATAGAGACTCAGCCGGGCAATGCGGGCATTGAGCTGCTTTGGCATGGGCACTCACTCCTTGTCTGACAGACAGCCTGTATGGCGCACCGCTTCCGCCGCGGTGCGCCCCTGTGCGACGATTGTACCATCTTTGTCCCGGAAAAACAACAAACAACCCCCTCTGACCGCCGCCGTCCCGGACAAACCGCCTGTTTTTTTGCCGCCGCATGCAACCGTGCCGCCCTTTTTGTTGACTTACAGGGTGAGAGCGCTCAGAAAGGAGATTCCTGTATGGAAGACTCACAAATCATCGACCTGTACTGGCAGCGATCGGAAAAAGCCATCGCCGAGAGCGAGAACCGTTACGGCCGCTACTGCCACGCCATCGCCTTCAACTTCTGCGCCAGCCACGAGGATGCGGAGGAGTGCGTCAGCGACACCTGGCTTTCCGCCTGGAACGCCATGCCCGACGCGCGCCCCAAGGCACTGGGGGCTTTTTTCGGGGCCCTGGCCCGCCGCCACGCCATCAACCGCTGGAAGAGCCGGACCCGCAAAAAGCGCGGCGGGGGAGAGATCCCGTTGGCCCTGGAGGAACTGAGCGAGTGCGTCCCCGCGGACTCCGACCCGGCGCGCCGGGTGGAGCAGCGGGAGCTTGCCGCGGCGATCCGGGACTTTGTGGACGAACTCAGCCGGCAGGAGCGGCAGGTGTTTCTCGCGCGGTACTGGTATCTCGCGTCGGTGGAGGAGATCGCCCGGCGCATGAATTTTTCCCAGAGCAAGGTCAAGAGCATGCTCTACCGCCTGCGCGGCCGGCTCCGGGAGCGACTGACGGAGGAGGGCTTATGTTAGATTCTATGGACATTCTCCGCGCCATGGAGGGCGCGGATCGGGAAAAGGTGTGGGAGGCCGGGAAGCTGCTTGGCTATACGGCGGCGGCAAAGCGCGTCTCATCGGCGCGGCGCTTCTGGCGCACGGCGCTGCTCGCCGCGGTGATCGCGGCCTTCCTGGGGCTGACGGCCTACGCGGTGGGCCTCTCCGTCCACCAGCGCCGCCAACAGGAACTGCGGCAGGATCTGAACATCGACGGCAGCGGGACAGACTCCTATGTGGAGTACCCGGTCCCCACGCAGGAGAGCGCTCCCACGCCGGGCGTGACGATCCTCTCCGCCATCAGCGACGGGCAGGAGCAGATGGTCTATGTAAACGTCTGCCCGGTTTCAGAGGAGGAGGTCGGGCAGTTCCCCGGCGGCGATCTGGGCTTCGCCTGGCGCGTTGAGGGCACGGATTTCTCCGGCTTCGCGGCCCCCGCTCTGCCCTCCGATCTGTCGCTCAGCGGCGATGAGGAGATCAGCCGCGCGGTCAGGGAATACGCCTGGGACGCGGAGACCCAGACCCTGACCCTGGAGTGCTGGATCTGGTCGGAGAAGCTGGAGGAGATCATGGCGGACAGCGGCGTGGACAGCGTGGAGCTGGGCCTTGCCATGTACCGGGGGCACGAGGAGACGCTGCGGGACTTCGGCACCGCGGTCTTCACGCCCACCGAGGAGGAGACGCGCTTCTTTGACTTCGGCCCCGCGACCTATCACGACTCGGAGCTCGACCTGGATATCGACCTGGTGGGCCTGGAGCTGACCCCCGTCAGCGCGGTCTGGAAGGTCAGCTACCCCTGCGCCGCTGAATATCACAATCCCGAGGCAAATCAGGAGGACTACCAGGATTGGGGCGTGCTGGAGGACAAGGTCTGCATGGAGGCCGTGCTGCACTTTTCGGACGGCACCACCTTCTCCACCGGCGGCGCGCTGACCTGCCCGTACCGGGACGGCGTGGTAAATCTCTACACCGGCTGGGGCGCGGCCATCAACATCCGCGACGTGCAGCGCATCACCCTGGGCGATCTGGTCCTCTGGGAAGCGAAATAACGCATAAGAACAAAACATCCCGCCCTTGCAAAAGGGCGGGATGTTCTGTATCATGGGCCAACAAACAAAAAGGACATCCTTTTTTCGGATGTCCTTTTCGTTTGGAGGCGCTGCCCGGACTCGAATCCCCTCCTGGGACTCGGCGCGTTGCGCCTTCGCTGGAATTCGCTTCGCGAACCAGCTCTTGTCAAGGAGCAGCATCTCCAAAAAGAAAAACCTCTGCTTTTGCAGAGGTTTTTCTTTGGTTCTATAATAAATGTTGGGGTAGCGAAGCCGAAAGGCAGAGCTACACCCAACATTTTTGTAGAAGAAAAAAAGAGTAGAGCATAGAAGAAAAATCC
>ONPY01000120.1 GCA_900319835.1 uncultured Eubacteriales bacterium
CCTGCTTCGGCTGCTGATCGTCTCGACCGCGCTGAGCATGCCGCTTCTCTGGGATCTCCCGCCGCGCTTCCAGTTTGTGCTGGCAACGGTGCTGCAGTTTTGGCCGGGTCTGTACTTTCTCCGAAATGCGATCCGGGGGCTGAAAAGCCGCAGCCTTGGCATGGATCTGCTGGTGGCGCTCTCCACCACGGTGATCTATGCTTACAGCACAGTCGTCGCCTTCACCGTGACAGAGAACATCAAGCTCTATTATCTCTGTGACGGCGTGCTGATCTCGCTGCTGCTCTTCGGCCGCTATCTGGAATCCGTGGCGATCTATCAGAGCGGCGAGGCGGTGCGCAGCCTTCTGCGCCTGCAGCCCAAGACCGCGGTCGTGCTGCGGGATGGGATCGAGACCGAGATCGACGCCGCGGAGATCGTATCCGGTAATACGATCCTGCTTCGCCCCGGCGAACGGATTCCCGCCGATGGGAAGATCCTTGAGGGAAACTGCCTGGTGGACGAGTCCCTGCTGACCGGCGAGAGCGAACCCGTGCAGAAAGGGCCAGGCGACAGCATCACCGGCGGCACGCTCAATCGCGAAGGCAAGGTCACGTACACGGCGACCTCGGTTGGCGAGGATTCGACCCTGCAGCAGATGGCAGCCTTCGTGCGCCGCGCACAGAGTGAAAAGGCGCCGGTACAGCGGTTTGCGGATCGGATCGCCGCGATTTTCGTCCCATCTGTTATCGCGCTTGCGGCGCTGGTCTTCGCGCTGTGGTTTACCCTGCTCGCTCCCGGTAACTGGGGAAAGGCGGTTTCGACGGTCTGCGGCGTGCTGGTGATCGCCTGCCCCTGTGCGCTGGGTCTCGCCACGCCCGCGGCCTTGATGACCGCCTCCGGACGGGCGGCGGAACTGGGGATCCTCTTCAAAGGAGCCTCGGCCATTGAAAAGGCATGGAGCATTGACACGGTCGTATTCGACAAGACCGGCACTCTGACCGAAGGCCGCGTAGAGCCGGGCATCCGCGATCCGCTGCGCGAAGACGCGAAAAGCGCTGTCGACGCCTGCAGGGCGCTCGGGCTGGAGGTCTGGATGATCTCCGGCGACAAGGAGGAGACGGCAAGACGCATCGCCCAGGCATGCGGAATTGAGCACATTCTCTTTGAGGTGAAGCCCGAGGAAAAAGCCGCGCAGATCGCTCGGTTGAAAAACGAAGGCCGCTGCGTCGCCATGGTGGGCGACGGGATCAACGACGCCCCGGCCATGGCGGAAGCGGATCTCGCGATCGCCATGGGCACGGGAACGGACGTCGCCATCGAGTGTGCCGATGCGGTGCTGCCCGGCGGACACATCGGTCGGGTGCCGCAGGCATTGCGGCTTGCCAAAGCTGCCCGCAGGACGGTGCGGCAAAACCTCGGCTGGGCGCTGTTTTATAACCTGATCTGCATTCCCGTCGCGGCCTGCGGGATCGTGAATCCCTCCATCGCTGCGGCGGCCATGACACTCTCGTCCAATGGCATTTTGCTGCACTCGCTGCGGCTGAATAAGGCGGAGGCATCGAATGAAAACGGAAAGCTGTGAAATCAGGATCCGCGGCATGATCTGCCGCAGCTGCACCGACGAGGTGTCCGGGATGTTGCTGCGGACAAAAGGGGTCGTCAAAGCGACCGTCAGCTACCGCAAAGCACTGGCTGAAGTGAGCTTCGATCCCGCATTGGTCTCGCCGGATGAACTGGAAAGGCGGATCAAGTCTCTCGGTTATGAGACCGGAGAACGCAGCCGTGCCGAGCGTTTGCTGGACTTGGGCTGTGTTGCCCTTACCGTCCTGCTGGTCTGGTTGCTGCTCCGCTGGGGCGGGGCCTCGCCGGAGATCGGCAGTGTGAGTTTCGGCGCGCTGTTTCTGGTCGGCCTCTCGACCAGCCCGCACTGTCTTGGCATGTGCGGCGGCATTCTGCTCTCCGCCTGTCATGGGCGGGAAGGACGAAAAGCGCAGCTCGGCGCTGCACTCGGGTATAACGGCGGGCGTATGATCTCCTACACAGCTCTGGGCGCCGTGTTCGGCGCACTGGGCACGGTGCTGACATATACGCTCAGCATGAAGTCGATGCTCTTCACCATGCTGGGGCTCATTGTTGCCCTGCTGGGCCTCAACATGTGGGGTCTGCTGCCCGCGCTTCCTTCCCTTCCCGGGGAACAGAATGCGGCCTGCCGCCTGCCCGACAAGCTCCGGCATCAAACGCCGCTGCTGGTCGGCCTGTTGACGGGGCTTATGCCCTGCGGCGCACTGTACGCCGCCTGGCTCTGTGCCATGTCCAGCGGCAGTGCAGGAAACGGTGCCCTTTTGATGCTGGCCTTCTCGCTGGGCACGGTGCCGCTGATGCTGCTTTTTGCCTCGCTGGGTGCGCTGCTGCCGCGCGGCTGGACAAAATATCTGCACAAGCTCGGCGCTGTGCTGGTCACGTCCATGGGGCTGAAAATGCTGATCGGCGGTCTCTTGCTTTTGCGGGGATAATTCGTTATACTTTCTCCGAAAGCGAGGGATCCTTATGCCTTTGATCGTCGATAAAGAGGCCGTTCGCAAAGAGATTTTGATGGCCTTTGAGCGCTGCATTGAAAAGAAACCCATGACGAAGATCACCCTGCGGGATATTGCAGAGGAAGCCGGGATGTCACATCCCAAGCTCCTGCACTATTTTGAGAGTCGGGACGATCTGGTCGTGAGCTATCTGCGCTATACCAAGGACTACATGACCGAGAAATGCAAGCTCTGGTTCGCGACCCATCCGCGCGCGGACTATGACAGCAACCTCGCTTACATGAACGCTTTCATGGCCTATGTGGCCAAGGGCGATCCCGAGGAGAAGCGCCCCAACGCCACCACGCAGACCTACGTGCTGGCTCACTACAGCGACGTGGTCGCGGATCTGGTCAAGGGGGAGTTTCGCGAGTGGCGCGAGACCATGGAGCAGTGCCTCGTGGCGATCTACGGCCCGGAGGTCGGGCACCGTGAGGCCGAGGCCATGATGATTCTCATTGCCGGGACCTTTATCTGCAACTACAACGGCGCGCTGACCGGCGAGATCAGCGACAACATCATCGGATATCTGGGTAATTTAACACATTCATAAACCATAAAAGGGTGATTCCATGAAGATTCATGTGCTGCAGTGCGGAAGCATCCGCGTCGGTCCGACCGTTCCCTATGGCAAACGGTTCGATTTGATCGAAGCGGCAAAGCAGCTCACAGCAGCGGATAAGAACCGGATCACGCTTCCCGTTTTCACCTATCTGATCGAGCACCCGAAGGGGCTGATCCTTGTGGATACCGGCTGGTGCCGGGAGATAAGTCCCCAGGGCGTGTATGACCCCAAGGCAGCGGCCACGGTTCTCCCGGCTCAAATGGCAGCGCTCTTTCATCCCTTTGTACCCAAGGGGATGGCGATCCACGAGCAGCTGGCAGATATGGGCATTCAGCCGGAGGAGCTGGACTATGTGCTGCTGACGCATCTCGACGTCGACCATGTGGCGGGGCTCCGGCATGTGAACAAGGCTAAGCACATCATCCTGCCGGAATACGAATACTATTGGTCCTGCCGCACCGTGTACAAAATCAGGCAACCGCAGGATCTCTGGATCCAATACCCCATGGAGCGCCCGTTTTACCGTGGTTCGTCGCTCGGACCGAATCACTGGGTCATTGATCTGTTCGGGGACGAGAGCATCCAACTGGTCAATGTGCCCGGCCATACGGAAGGTCAGGCGGCGGTTGTGATCCGAAACGGCAAACGCTTTGTCCTTCTGACGGCGGACGCAGCCTTCTCTCCGCGCAACTGGCAGGAGAACATCGTGCCGGGCTTCGGCTTTGCCCGTGATTTTCAGAGGAAGAGTCTCCGCTGGATCGCGGACATGGCCGCAGACCCGGGCTGCGCCGCCGTGCTGTGCAGCCACGACCCGGATGTCAAGCCGGGAGTGATAACCATATAAAAAGAAGAAATTATTCATGCATCATTGATGGCCGGGAATGATACCACAACAGTATCACTCCCGGTCTGCTTTTTCCCATTTCAAATATTATTACAGTGAACATGCGGATTAACGAACCAAACGAAGTGGACAAAGGGGTCCAGGTCGTAAAACTTTTTCGTTTCTCTTTTCGATTTTGAACTTTTTTCTCTTATGTGTCCGATTCCTGTACTAAACGCGAAAGCTCGAAAAACCGCATAAATAAAGGGAAAAATAATAAACACCCTGAGAAGTCCAAACCCAAGGGGTTCAGATCTCTCAGGCTCTATGTCAATAGTTGGGGTAGAGCAAGAAGAAACCTAATACGAAGGAGCATGTGGCGCGCCACATGCTCCTTCGTATTAGGTGCTATGTGGCAC